>NZ_JADCKU010000007.1:0-252938 GCF_014982165.1 Enterobacter cloacae complex sp. P24RS | reverse complement strand
CAGAGTGTGCTCCGGATAGACTAAAAGTGTTACCTATGTTCCCGGTCTGATCTGTCACCTATGTATCCGGTCATACAGTAGCGCCACCGGGCTTTTTTTTAGCTCTCGATACCTTTGCTGCGCAGGTAATCTTCGTAGTTACCGGTGAAGTCCACCACGCGCTCTGGCGTAATTTCGATCACGCGGGTCGCCAGGGAGCTGACGAACTCACGGTCGTGAGAGACGAAAATCAGGGTGCCCTGATACATCTCCAGCGCCATGTTCAGCGATTCGATAGATTCCATATCCAGGTGGTTGGTTGGTTCGTCCATCACCAGGATATTCGGTTTTTCCATCATCAGCTTGCCGAACAGCATACGGCCCTTTTCACCACCGGAGAGCACTTTGGCGGGCTTTTTGATGTCGTCCTGGCTGAACAGCAGACGCCCCAGAATGCTGCGTACCGCCTGCTCGTCGTCCCCTTCCTGCTTCCACTGGCTCATCCAGTCGAAGACGGTCAGGTCGTTTTCGAACTCATATTCATGGTCCTGCGCGTAGTAACCAATCTGCGCGTTTTCAGACCATTTCACGGTACCGTTGTCCGGTTGCAGTTCGCCTACCAGGGTTTTCAGCAGGGTGGATTTACCCACGCCGTTGGCGCCCAGAATGGCAATCTTTTCGCCCACTTCCAGCAGCAGGTTGAAGTTTTTAAACAGCGGGCCTTCATCAAAGCCTTTGGTCAGCGCCTCAACTTCCAGCGCGTTACGGAACAGTTTCTTGTCCTGCTCGAAGCGAATGAACGGGTTCTGACGGCTGGAGGCTTTCACCTCTTCCAGCTTGATTTTGTCAATCTGGCGGGCACGCGATGTTGCCTGACGGGATTTAGAGGCGTTAGCGCTGAAGCGGCTCACGAAGGATTGCAGGTCCGCAATCTGCGCTTTCTTCTTGGCGTTGTCGGCAAGCAGACGTTCACGCGCCTGCGTTGCCGCCGTCATGTACTCATCGTAGTTGCCCGGGTAAACGCGCAGCTCGCCGTAGTCCAGATCCGCCATGTGCGTACAAACCATGTTCAGGAAGTGACGGTCGTGCGAGATGATGATCATGGTGCTGTCGCGATCGTTCAGCGTCTGCTCCAGCCAGCGGATGGTGTCGATGTCCAGGTTGTTCGTCGGTTCGTCGAGCAGCAGGATGTCCGGGTTAGAGAACAGCGCCTGTGCCAGCAGCACGCGCAGCTTCCAGCCTGGGGCGACTTCGCTCATCGGGCCGTAATGCTGTTCTACCGGAATACCGACGCCCAGCAGCAGTTCGCCCGCACGCGCTTCCGCAGAGTAGCCGTCCATTTCGCCGTACTGCGTTTCCAGGTCGGCCACTTTGTAACCGTCTTCTTCGCTCATTTCGGCGAGACCGTAGATACGATCGCGCTCCTGCTTCACTTCCCACAGCTCCGCGTGCCCCATGATCACAGTGTCGAGCACGGTGAACTCTTCGAAGGCGAACTGATCCTGACGCAGCTTACCGATACGCTCGTTCGGATCGAGCGACACGTTGCCCAGCGTCGGCTCTAAATCGCCGCCGAGGATCTTCATAAAGGTGGATTTTCCGCTACCGTTGGCACCAATCAGGCCGTAACGGTTGCCGCCGCCAAATTTGACGGAAATATTTTCGAACAGCGGCTTACTGCCAAACTGCATAGTGACGTTGCTGGTAACTAACACGGAGAGATTCCTGCGAAAAGTGTGATAAACACGGCATTATGCCACAATTCCGAATTGAGATCCCGTGTTGCGGTAATCCACTAAACTTTAACAAAATCGAAAAAAATGTGATTTCGTACACATCTGAATTCCCAGTTAACGGGAATGCACATATAATGCGCTCCCATTACAGATTCAGTCTTATCAACTCATCGCCAGAATGGCTTAGATACCTCGCATAACATGAACATGAAATTAACAACGCTTTTTGCGGCGGCGTTAGCCGTAGTAGGTTTTTGTAAGACCGCGTCTGCGGTGACGTATCCCCTGCCGACAGACGGAAGCCGTCTGGTGGGTGAAAACCAGGTGGTGACGGTTCCGGAAGGTAACACCCAGCCGCTGGAATACTTCGCGGCGCAGTACCAGCTCGGCCTGTCTAACATGCTGGAAGCTAACCCGGGCGTTGACCCATACCTGCCAAAAGCGGGCACGGTGCTTAACATTCCGCAGCAGCTGATCCTGCCGGATACCGTTCACGAAGGTATCGTGATCAACAGCGCCGAAATGCGTCTGTATTACTACCCGAAAGGCACCAACACGGTGATCGTGCTGCCTATCGGCATCGGCCAGCTGGGCAAAGATACCCCGTTGAACTGGACCACCAAAGTTGAGCGTAAGAAAGCGGGCCCAACCTGGACGCCGACCGCCAAAATGCACGCGGAATACATCGCTGCGGGCGAGCCGCTGCCCGCCGTTGTACCTGCCGGCCCGGATAACCCGATGGGTCTGTACGCGCTGTACATTGGCCGTCTGTATGCCATCCACGGCACCAACGCCAACTTCGGTATCGGCCTGCGCGTGAGCCACGGCTGCGTGCGTCTGCGTAACGACGACATTAAGTTCCTGTTTGAAAACGTGCCGGTCGGCACGCGCGTGCAGTTCATCAACGAACCGGTGAAAGCGACCTCCGAGCCGGACGGTAGCCGTTACATTGAAGTGCACAACCCGCTGTCCACCAGCGAAGATCAGATCAACAACAACGAAATCGTGCCGATTAAGCTGACCAGCGCGGTGCAGGCCGTGACCTCACAGGCGGATGTTGAAACGACCGTCGTTGACCAGGCGATTCAGAACCGTTCCGGTATGCCGGTACGTCTGAACTGATTGCGAAACGTCAAAAAAGCGGGCCACGGTGCCCGCTTTTTTTTATCCGTTATTTACGATAACAATGCCGCCATGATCGTAGCGATAATGGCAGTGGGCGTACTCCAGCGGCGTGCCGTCCTCCAGATAGATCACCTGCTCCACCTCCAGCACCGGATCGGTTTGCTCGCAGATCAGATGCTGCATATCCAGCGCACTGGGCTTCAGCGCCCGCACCACCCGATACGACCCCATGATCTTCAGCCCCAGCGTCTCCTGAACGTACTGGAACACCGAACTTTCAAGATGGGCTTTGTTCAGGCCGGGCACCAGATTGAGCGGCATCACCGTGGCGTCCAGCGACATGGGCTCACCGTTCAGCAAGCGCAGGCGGATGAAGTCATAGATCGGCGCATCCGGGTTTATCATCAGCGACGCCTGCTCTTTCTCGTTCGGGAAGCGCAGCTCAAAATGCACCACCTTGCTCGTCACCGTGCCTAAATGCTCCCAGGTTTTGGTCGCCCCGAAGTAGTCGCTGCCGGAGAGATCCCACTGCGATAGCTGGAGAAAGTTTTTGCGAATGAAGGTGCCCTGCCCCTGACGCGTATAGACCAGCCCTTCGACGATCAGCTGGCGCATCGCCTGCTGAATGGTCATCCGGCTGGTGCTGAACTCCGCCGCCAGCGCAAACTGGTCCGGCAGCGGTTCATTGGCGGCGTACTGCTGGCTGATGATGCGTTTTTTGATTTCCCGCGCTATGGTGATGTACTTCGCCGCCATCGTCCTTCCTTCTGATTAGTTTTCTGTCCCGCTGTTCTTCAGCGCCACTCTCTCGGCCACCTTGAGGAAAGGCAGGTAGAAGAATACACCAAATACAATGATTGCCAACTGCACCACCACGGCGCGCCAGTCCCCCGCCGTCGCCAGCCAGGCGCTGAGGATCGGCGGGGTGGTCCACGGGATCATCACCACGCAGCGCGACATGAGCCCCAGCGTGGTACAGAGCCACGCAAAATAAATGCCGATGGCGGGCAGCAGCACAAACGGGATCATCAGCGGCAGGTTAAAGACAATCGGCAGGCCGAAAATCACCGGCTCGTTGATGTTGAACAGGCCCGGCGCCAGCGACAGCCGCGCCACCTGCTTCGCCGATTGTTGCCGCGAGAAGATAAAGATGGCGATCAGCAGCGAGATCGTGCTGCCCGTGCCGCCCACCATGCCAAACGTCGGCACAAAGATGTTGTTGATAATGTGCGGGATCGGTTGTCCGTTGGCGAAGGCCAGCATGTTCTCGTTGGTGTTGATCAGCAGGAACGGCTCCAGCACCACGCTGTTGACCACCGACTGATGAATACCGAGCGTGAACAGGAAGTTACCGAAGCTGTAGATGAAAATCGTCCCCGGCAGGCTGGTGTTGATCAGCCGCAGCGGCTGCTGGATAAAGGTCGTAATGAGGTGGATCAGATCCGTGTGCAGCACGTTAGCCAGCAGTGCCGCCAGCACCGCAAACAGCGACAGCGTGAGAATGGTCGGGATCAGCGCGGTAAAGGATTTGCTCACCGCCGGAGGCACGTTTTCCCCCAGCGAAATGTGCAGCGCCTTCAGCCGCGAAATGGCGATGAACAGTTCGGTGGAGAGCAGGCCAATCAGCACCCCGGCGAAAATCCCGGTGGAGCCGATATTGGCAAACGTCAGCACCTGGGTGACGTTCACCGTGGCCTCGCTGCCGACGGGCGTAATCTGTAAGCGCATCGGCATCATGATGATAAAGCTGCTGACGGCGATAACCACTGCCGAGACCGGATTGTCGAAATCTTTATTGCGCGCCAGCGACCAGGCGATCATCGGGGCCAGCAGCAGCGCGGCGATGTTCAGCGTGCCGTTGACGATCGCCTCGCCCCACACCTTAAACTGTGTGAGCGTGTCACCCTCAAAAATCCACGGGAACACCACGTTGTTCACCAGCACCGCCAGACCGGCGAGGATGAAAATCGGCATCACCGTGGCGAAGGCATCGCGCAGGGAGCGCAGGTGCACCTGGTTTGCCAGGCGTGCCGAGAACTCAACAAATTTATCGACAAAAGACTGCATGTGCGGTGTTATTTTTGTTTCAGACATAGCGGATAGGTCCCATCAATCAGTCACAAAAACGGCCCGGCAGCGTACGGCTTACATCTCGCGTCCGTTGGTATGGATAACCTGTTTTAACCACGCGTAGCTCTTCTTCGGCACGCGCTTCAGGTCTTTCAGGTCGTGATTCTCACGGTTGACGTAGACCACGCCGTAGCGCTTGCGCATGTCGCCCTGTGAGCTGAGAATGTCAATCAGTCCCCAGCCGAGGTAGCCCATGACCTCTGCGCCATCCTCGAACATCGCGTCTTTCATGGCCTCGATATGCGCCCGGTGGTAGTCGATGCGGTAGGTATCCTCAATCGGGTTGACCCCGTCCCAGGACTCAATCACGCCAATGCCGTTTTCAATCGGGAAGACCGGCATCCGCCAGTCGTTGGCATAGCGGGTGATGATGGTGCGAAAGCCCAGCGGATCGATCTGCCAGTTCCACTCGGTGGCCTTCAGGTACGGGTTATTTTTCTCGCCGTGCAGCAGGTAATTGTTCACCGGCGTGCCTTCCGGGATCGCATCGCTGTCCAGCGTTTTGCTGGCGTAGTAGCTGAAGGCCATAAAGTCGTTCTTCGTACGCGCGAACAGGGCGAGATCGTCGGCGCGATAGATACCACCAAAGCCCTCCTGCTCAACTACCGCCATCACCGCCGGGCTGTAGCCCTGGCCTGCGAAGACGCGCAGCAGGTTCTGGTTGAGGAATTCGTCGTACTGCTGGGCGCAGAAGATATCGCGCGGCTTGCAGGTGGCCGGATAAATCAGCTGGTGTGCCAGCATGCCGCCCATTAGCTGGCCCGGTTTCGTCTGGTGCAGGTATTCGGTCAGCGACATGTGCGCCACCATCGCATGGTGCTGAAGCTCATACAGCTCGCGCAGAGTCTTCTCGCCCTTCATATAGCCGGATATGCGGAACGCTTCCGGCATATGGAAAATGTTCTGCTCGTTGAAGGTCAGCCAGTACTTCACCCGGTCCCCGTAGCAGTCGATCATCTTTTTGCCGTAACGGATAAAGGCTTCCACCACGCGGCGATCGTTGAAACCGTTGTACTCCTGCGCCAGCGCCAGCGGCATGTCGAAGTGGTAGAGGCAGACCATCGGCTCAATGCCGCGGGCGATGAGATCGTCAATAAAGCGGTCGTAAAATGCGATGCCTTCGTCGTTGAACTCGCCGTCACCCAGCGGGCAGACGCGGCTCCAGGAGATCTGGAAACGGTAGCAGTTCATGCCCAGATCCTGCATCAGGTCGAAATCTTCCCGGTAGCGGTGGTAGGAGTCGGTCGCCACCTTCCAGTCGGAAACGTTTTCCCCGGCCTCACGAATGTCGTAGACCGACATCCCCTTCCCGCCCTCGTTCCAGGCCCCTTCCGTCTGCATACTGGACACCGAGTTGCCCCATAAAAAGTTGGCTGGCAGTGAATTGTTCATGCTCTCTCCCTATATGACTAGTCATTTAAAAATTCATGACTAGTCATATAGGCGAAGATGAAATTTCGATCAAAGGGGAGGATCGTTTTTTGTGAGGTTGATGGGAATAAAAAGCCCCGGCCGTTGCCGAGGCTGATTTCCTGTTTAATGTTTAAAGCCCGCTTTCTGCCGCAACTTTTACCTGGGCAATTGCTCCGGCATTGAATATGGGGTGCTCATAGCGATCGGTTACGTCCTGAACCCTGTATATCTTCCATGTGCCAGATTCTCGCCGAACGAATACCCGCAACTCTACTTTTCCGCCGTTTTCTCTTCCAATCCAGACCGGCATAACCTCTCCGCCCATAAACGATTTGGCTGACCCGACATTTAACGCCGACACCCATGAGGGATCATAGTCCTGCGCATAAGCGAAGTAATCAGATCCAAGCAGGTCTTGTTCGGGTATCGACTCTATATCGTCCAGTCTCTTAATCGTGTCAGCAGAGACATATTCGCGCAGATCAGACGGCGAATATTCATTGTCGCTACTTGTTAGTGACATCAGATAAGTGGAGTAAAAAGAGTGCACCCGCGTCGGCGCGCTCTGATCCGGCTTAACCGAGCAAGCAGAGAGCAAGCAAATGCATAACACTATTGCGGCTCGCATCAATTCATCCTGTAAACTTTGAAGGCTGGCTGGGCCCTGCGATAACCCGGCCCGGGGTACATGCTGCGCTGTCGGAAATCTGAGATCCACTGCGTCCCATCATACATTGTCATATGCCCGCTGGAGTTTCCTCCCGGATAGGGTTGAATAACAGCGACATCACCGATCAATAATGTTGAACCGGGCGGGACTTCACGAAATCCCGCACGCAGTAAAGATTGCCCGTAATCTTTTGCGTTTAGCGTTCTCTCCAGCCGTATGCCTCCAGCGGCTATAGCCTCTCGGGTAAAAGTCGCACATTCGTTATGTGAACGACCAAGAGCATGTGATCGGAGGTGTGAAACAGCAACGTCTTTGTTCCAGCTCATTCTTAGTTCCCTTAAGTAAGTAAGAGCGGAATTATTGTGCCAGTCATTAACTTTTTGTTGGCTGAAAAATGCTTAACGTTGTACAGTTTTGCGCCCAGTAAAAAGCCCCGGCAGGCATCGAGGCTTGTTGAAAGTTTAATGGTTAATATTAAAGCCCGCTTTCGGCCGCAACTTTTGCCTGGGCAAATGCTCCGGCATTAAATATAGGATGTTCGTGAGTGTTCGTTATGTCCCGAACGCGGTAGATTTTCCATGCATCATCTTCACGACGGAGAAATACTTCAAGGTGTATGCTCCTCCCGCCACTCGCCCCCTCAATGACCTGGACTACTTCACCGTTTAAAAATGGCCTTGCGTTTTCCACCCGTAACGCAGGTACCCATTCGCGAGAGTAATCCTGGGTATATGTAAAATAATCAGATTCTATTAATTCTTGTTCCGGGATTTCCTGAATGGCATTAATGCGAGCAAAAGTATCAGCAGAAACATATTTACGCAGTTCGTCGGCAGGATAAGGCCTGGCTTCATCGCTGCCGAATGCGCAAAGATAGGATTGATAAAATGATTCTGTAGCGTCTTGCGCATTTTGATTAGCAACTGAACGACATCCCACCAGCAGCATAACGACAGATAAAAATATCTTTTTCATTAATGCTTCCTGTAAATTTTGAAGGGTGGATGGTTCTTGCGGTACCCAGGCCCCGGATACATACTTTTTTGAACAAAGTCAGAAATCCACTGCATGCCGTCATACATAGTCATGTGACCTATACCGTTTCCTCCGGGATACGGCTGTATTACAGCCACATCGCCAGCAATTAAAGTCGAACCGGGCGGCAGTTCACGGAATCCAGCACGTAATAATTCCGCCCCATAATCTTTTGCATAATCTGTGTTAGGTACCTTAACGCCTCCAGCCAGAATGGCCAGACGGGTAAACTTCGCGCATTCGCTGTGAGAGTGTCCGAGCGCGTGTGACCGGAGATACGAAACAGCAACGTCTTTGTTCCAGCTCATTCTTAGTTCCCTTAAGTAAGTAAGAGCGGAATTATTGTGCCAGTCATTAACTTTTTGTTGGCTGAAAAATGCTTAACCTTGTCCGGTCAAAACATGATTTCACGCGCCAGTAAAAAGGCCGGATTCGCTGCGCGGATCCGGCCAGAGTTGCCACCTTTAGCAGTTTATCCGCGCGGAGCGTCGCCAAAGACAGCATAATCCGGCAGTCGAACCTGCTGATACGGCTCCCAGCCGCCGCCGAGGGCTTTATAAAGCGCTACCAGGTCAAGCGCGCTTTGCACCTGCGCCTGCGCGCGCTGCTGTTCGGCCTGGGCCAGCTGACGCTGGGCGTCCAGCACGTCGATAAAGCTGGCGATCCCCTGCCGGTAGCTGTCGCTGGCGAGATCAAAGGCGTTTTGCAATGCGTCGATGGTTTTCGCGAGACCCGCCTCACGCTGCTGATCGGTGCGATAGCTCACCAGCGCGTTTTCGACATCGCCGAGCGCCGTCAGCACCGTCTGGCGATAGTCCAGCACCGCAGCGCCCTGCTGCGCGCGCGCCACCTTGACGCTGGAGACCAGCCGACCGCCCTGGAAAATCGGAATGGAAACCTGCGGGCCGAAGCTGTAGAAGTGGCTGCTCCAGTCGGTCAGCCAGCCGGATTCGCTGTTGCGCAGGCCAAACTGTCCGGAGAGGGTGAAGCTCGGGAACAGTTCAGCCACCGAGACGCCAATCTGCGCCGTGGCGGCGTGGAGGTTCGCCTCTGCTTCACGCACGTCGGGACGGCGGCGGGCCAGCGTCGACGGAATGCCGGTCTGTACGATATCCGGCAGCGCGGGCATCGGCTGCGCTGATTGCAGCTCGGCGTCCAGCGCTCCCGGCGGTTTACCGAGCAGGATCGCCAGCCCGTTCATCGCCTGGCGTTCCTGGGCCTGATACTGCGGCAGCTGGGCTTCAAGATTACCCAGCTGCGCCCGGGCGTTTTCCACGTCCATCTGCGGCGACAGCCCGCCGCGCTGGCGGCTTTCGGTCAGATCCAGCGTCTGCTGCGCGCTCTCAATTTGCGTATTGAGCGTGGCGATGATGCTCTGCGCCCCGCGCAGCTGTAGCCACGCCCGCGCCACTTCGGCCTCCAGCGACACCAGCGCATCGTTACGCTGTTCGATGGCGGCCTTCTGCTGCGCTTCGGCGGCTTCCACCTGACGGCGAACCTTGCCCCAGAGGTCGATTTCCCACTGGGCGTCAAAGCTGCCCTGGTAAAGATTGATCGGCTGCGTCAGCGGGCCTAGCGCGCTTCGCAGTTGCGGATCGACATTATCCAGCTGGTCGTACACGCCGTGGGATTTTAGCTCTCCTTCCAGCCCAAGCTGCTGGCGCGTTGCCTGCACATTGCCATTCACCGACGGGAAAAACGCCCCGCCCGCCTGGTTAATCTGTTCGCGCGCACCGGCAATGCGCAATACCGTTTGCTGTAACGTCAGATTCCCGGCGATGGCGCGCTCAACCAGGCTGTCGAGCTGTGGCGAGCCGAAGGTTTTCCACCAGCGCGGGTTAGTGGCGGCGGAAGACGTTTGCGATTTCACCGCGCTGTCGCCCTTATCGTTCCAGTGTGTGGCGGCGGGCGGCGCGGGCGGCTGGTAGTCCGGCCCGACGGCGCAGCCCACCAGCAGCATCATTATCATCAGGGGGTGTAAACGTCTGTGTATCATCAGTGTGCTCCTGCACTCCCCTCGCTCTTAACCGGCGAGAGCAACAAACAAAACGGAATCAGTAAGAAGGCCACCGCGCTCAGAATGGTGAAGACGTCGATGTAGGCCAGGAAGCGCGACTGCTCGATCATCGTCTGGTACATCCGCCCGGTGGCAATCCCGGTCGGGTCACCCACCTGAGTGGTGAAGTTCTGGATCGCCTGCGCGCTTTCGCGTATTGCCAGCTGGAACTGCTCGTTAAACGGCGAAGCGTGGTAGGCCAGGTGCGCGCTGTGCGCCTGCGAGCGCTCGGTGATTGCCGCCGTCGACAGCGAAATGCCAATCGAGCCGGCCACGTTGCGGAACATGGTAAACAGCGCCGCCGCGTCGGCGTTGAGCCGCCTTGGGATCGAAATAAAGGCGATGGTGGTGAGCGGCACAAACAGGAACCCCAGCCCAATCGACTGGGCGCTGCGGAACAGAACCAGCGTCTCGAAATCGATATCCGGGGTCAGAGTGCGGGACCAGAAGAACGACACCGCCAGGCAGCTAAAGCCAAAGGCGATGATCCAGCGCGTCTGCACCACCGGCATCAGCTTCAGCACCAGCGGAATAGTCAGCACAATCAGCACCGCCCCGGGCGACAGCACCAGACCGGACCAGGTGGCGGTATAACCCAAATCCTGCTGCGCCAGCTGCGGGATCACCACCGAGCTGCCGTACAGGATCATCGCCATTCCCGCCATCAGCAGGCTGGAGATCGCAAAGTTGCGATCCTTCATGCAGTGCAGATCCACCACCGGCTTTTTGGCATACATCAGCCAGTAGATCGCGCCAATAATGCCGATCAGGGTCAGTACCGCGAAGGTGCGGATAAAGTTCGAATAGAACCAGTCATCGTCTTCGCCCCGGTCGAGCATCACCTGCAAACAGCCAAGGCCGAGGGCGATCAGGCCGATCCCCGTCCAGTCGACGGTGAGCTTCTCTTCCGACTTTTTCTCCCACGGCGGATCTTCCAGCAGCTGGTAGATGGCCAGCACCGTCACGATCCCAACCGGAATATTGATGAAGAACACCCAGCGCCAGGAGTAGTTATCGGTGATCCAGCCCCCCAGCGTCGGGCCGAGCACCGGCGCGACGATAATCGCAATGGAGGAGAGGCCAAAGGCTTTGCCCCTGTCCTCCGGCTTGAAGTAGTCGAGCAGCACCGACTGCTGCGTGGGCTGCAACCCGCCGCCAAAGAAGCCCTGCATCACGCGGAACAGGATGATTTGCCAAAGCTCGGTGGCGATGCCGCACAGGAACGAGCAGATGGTGAACATCACAATGCAGATCAGGAAGAACTGCTTGCGGCCAAACAGCCGGCTCAGGAAAGCCGAGATCGGCAGCACGATGCCGTTCGCCACCAGGTAGCTGGTCAGCACCCAGGTGGATTCGTCGTAGCTTGCCGAGAGCGACCCCGCCACGTGCGGCAGCGCCACGTTGACGATGGTGGTGTCCAGAATCTCCATAAACACCGCCAGGGTGACCACAATCGCCACCGCCCACGGGTTACTGGCGGGCTTCCAGTTTTCGTGGCTGCTGTCCGTCATTCCACGGTGACCTTCGGTTCAACCGACAGCCCAAGCGGCAGCGGCTTGTTCGGATCCAGCCCTTTATCAATGACGATTTTCACCGGCACGCGCTGCACGATCTTCACAAAGTTACCGGTGGCGTTTTCCGACGGGAAGGCGGAGAAGCGCGAGCCACTGCCCTGCTGGATGCTGTCAATATGGCCTTCCAGCGCCATATCCGGCCAGGCATCGACGGATACCGTCACTTTATCGCCCGGCTTCATGCGTTCAAGCTGCGACTCCTTGAAGTTCGCCACCACCCACACGTTCGGGGAGACCAGCGAGAACAGCGCCGTGCCCGCCTGCACCAGCGTACCGGGCTGGACGTTGCGCTTAGTGACAAAACCGTCGAACGGGGCGCGGACTTCGGTATAGGAGAGGTTCAGGTTGGCGGTTTCCAGCTGCGCCCTGGCCTGATCGACCTGCCGTTCGCGGGCTTCAACATTCGTTTCCTGCTGGCGGATTTGCAGCTGAACCTGCTCCGCCACTTCCAGCTGCGCCTGCGCGCTGGCCAGACCCGCCTGTGCGCTGCGCAGCTGAGCGTTGGCGGAATCGATACTTTGTTGCGTGGTCGCGCGCGGGTCAACGCCGCGCTGACGGCGGTACTCCGCCTGCGCGTTGGCCATATCCGCCTGCGCTTTCAGTACCTGTGCTTTGGCTTCATCGCGCTGGGCGGGATACTGCACTTTTGAAAGCGCCAGCTGCGCCTGGGCCTGATGCAGCTGCGCCAGCGCCAGCCCAAGCTGGGCCTGGGCCTGATCGCGCTGGGCGGTGGTATCGCGAGGATCGATCACCACCAGCACGTCCCCTTTCTTCACGCGCTGGTTATCCCGCACGCGAAGTTCAGTTACGTAGCCCGCCGTTTTAGGAGCGATCGTCACCACGTCGCCGTCGGTAAAGGCGTCGTCGGTGGTCTCTTCGTTACGGGTTAAAAACCACCAGACCAGCGCCACAATCACCATCACGATGACCACAATGCCGAGGATAATTAACGGTTTTTTTCCCGGACGCTTGCGCTCGTTATTGTTTTTATCCTGCTCGTCAGCAGGTGTAGTTTGATCTTCTGCCATAGTTCAGCAACGGTCCTGTCAGTGAGCGGCATCACACTATGCCGTTCACTAAAGCTAGGACGTTGCTATACATTTGCCAGGAAAAACTGACAAATTGCGCACTATATGAGAAGGAATAGTCCGAAACCGACAGCCGCTGACCAGAGCAGCATCGGGATTGACCATAGATGGAAGCGCCACCAGATGCGGCGATCGTTGGCCATGCGCAGGGCGATAAGGTTTGCCAGCGAGCCGGGCAGCAGCCCAAAGCCACCGACGTTGACCGCCCACGCCAGCAGCACCGTAGGGGGGACATAGTTAAGCAGTAAAATGGTGGACGGCACGTTACTGATTACCTGCGAAAGACCAATTGCCGTCAGCCATAATCCCGGCTGCGACAGACCGCTGACGCTCTGGAGAACGTTCTGCAATGCCGGGAGCTGGATCAGCAGGTGCACGTCAATAAACATCGCCATAAACACCAGCAGCAGCGTCCAGTCGACGCTCACCAGCACCCGCCGGGCGAGGAACAGGAAACCGCACGCCACCAGCAGCGCGCCCGCCAGCGCCTGGTTTAGCTCCAGCGCGGTGAGGAAAACGATATACAGCCCCAGGCAGCTCCAGACGAGACGCGGCTGCCACTGAGGGCCAGCTGTACCGCTGTGGTACTGCAACGTTTTATTGGGGAAGGCAAACCAGCAGACCCCCAGCAGCGTCGCCACGATCGCCAGCGCCAGCGGCGCCATCTGCCCGGTAAACGCGGTAAACGACAGGCCCGAGCGTCCCCACAGCAGAATGTTCTGCGGGTTACCGATCGGCGTAAGCAGCGAACCCGCATTGACGGCCAGCGCTTCAAAAATAATCAGGCGGGAAACCGGTATTTCGCACAGCTTACGCAGCGTAAGCGTCAGCGGCACCACAATGAACAGCGCCACGTCGTTAGTGAGAAACGTCGACAGCAGCGCCGCCGAAAAGACCATGAACAGGGCCAGCTTGCGCTCGGTGGCAAAGCGGCGCACCATTTTGCGCCCCAGCACGTCAAAATAGCCGCTCAGCTCAACGCCTTTGGTGAGCATCATCAAACCGCTCAGGGTAATAATGGTGCGCCAGTCTATTGCCGCGGGCCAGGCCTGTGGCCTGAAGGGTACAAAGACGCTGAGCCCAACGCCAATGATGAGTAAAAGATGGAAAAAGCGATCGCGTTTCAGGGCCTGCAAACCGGGAATGTTCATTCAGCGGAGGGACCGTATTTGAGGGTAAATTCGCGGAACTTCACCAGCGTCTCTTCGCTGACGTGGTGCTCCATCCCTTCGGCGTCCCGACGGGCAATGTCCGGGCTGACGCCCAGCACCAGTAAAAAGTTCTCGACGATCTGATGGCGCTCGCGGCTCTCCTGCGCCAGCTTTTCGCCTTCAGCGGTGAGAAACACCCCACGCCAGGGGATCATTTCGATCAGCCCTACCGACGCCAGACGTTTTAACATTTTGGCCACCGTTGGCTGAGACACCCCCAGCCGGGCGGCCATATCGACCTGGCGCGCTTCGCCCACCTCACGGATCAGGTCGGAGATCAGCTCAACATAATCATCAATCAGTTCCCGGCGGTGCGCCTCACGCACCTGACGGAAGCCTTCCACATGCTCTTCAACGTTCACCAGTTGCGTCGTTTTTTTTGTTGTTGGCTTACCTGCGCGACGGTTCATTGTGCTTCCTCAATGGGGTTGACGCTTCCAGCGCCCTGTAACGGAGCGCACATTGTAAACCATAGCTCTACAAGCACAAAAAATTAACGAATTAGCCATAGCTATAGAATATAGCCTGTGCTATATCTGTATGTAATGCAGTCACCCTTCACGGATCGAAGGGATCATGAATCAGGAGGTCTTATGAATGAATTCAAGAGGTGTATGAACGTGTTTACCCACTCTCCTTTTAAAGTGCGCCTGATGCTGGTGAATATGCTGTGCGATATGTTTACCACCAAACCGCAGCAGGACGACAAATCTTCCCACTAAGCGGCGTCGCGGTACGCCGCTTCATTTTCCCGTCATTTTTCCCCGGCACACTGTCCTTTTCCCGATTATTTTTGCGGATTTGCAGCCCCCTTCGCAAAACATCTGTTTAGCAACTGTTGACCTTACTTCACGCTCGCACTATCTTCTTGCAGCCCTGCATCCTTTGCGGCTCGCTGAAGCGGACCCCTCATTCCCTTTTCACGCACAGTCAGGCAGGCTTTGACCCTTGGCGCCAGGGTGAGCACATGGCGTTTTCGTGATAGCGATCTATGAACGTAACCCTGATTGATACACTTGTTACCCGCAGCCGGGCCTTAAGCCCGTGGACGGGATTCTATTTTTTGCAATCGCTGCTGATTAACTTTGCCCTGGGCTACCCGTTCAGCCTGCTCTATGCCGTCGGATTCACCTGCATCCTTCACCTGCTGTGGCAAAGCGCACCGCGCGTGCAAAAAGTGCTTATCGGGATCTGTTCTCTGGTTGCTGCCGCCTATTTCCCGTTTGGCCAGGCCTATGGCGCGCCGAACTTTAATACCCTGCTGGCGCTACATTCCACCAATATGGAAGAGTCCACGGAGATCCTTACGATCTTCCCGTGGTACAACTACGTGGTTGGCCTTTTCATTTTTGCCCTGGGCGTGATGGCGGTTCGTCGTAAGCCCGTCGAGAAAAAGCGGTGGGGTAAAATTGAAAGCCTGTGCCTGGCCTTTAGCGTGGTGACGTTTTTTGTCGCGCCGGTACAAAACCTGGCCTGGGGCGGCGTGTTTAAGCTGAAAGATACCGGTTATCCGGTGTTTCGCTTCGTTAAAGACGTGGTGGTGAATAACGAGGAAGTGCTCGACGAGCAGGCGCGTACGGCCGAGCTTTCCACAATGAAAGACACCTGGAACGTGCTGGCGGTAAAACCGAAGTATCACACCTACGTGGTGGTGATCGGTGAAAGCGCGCGTCGCGATGCGCTGGGCGCGTTTGGCGGTCACTGGGATAACACGCCTTTTGCCAGCGCCGTCAACGGTACGCTGTTTACCGACTACGTGGCGGCCAGCGGCTCAACGCAAAAATCTCTCGGTCTGACGCTCAACCGCGTCGTGGATGGTAAGCCGCAGTTTCAGGATAATTTTGTCACCCTGGCTAACCGGGCCGGTTTTCAGACGTGGTGGTTCTCCAACCAGGGGCAGATTGGCGAATATGATACCGCCATTGCCAGCATCGCGAAGCGTGCCGACGAGGTACAGTTCCTGAAAAGCGGTGACTTTGAAGCGGATAAAAACACGCAAGATGAAGCGCTGTTGAAAATGACCGCGCAGGTTTTTGCCACCCAGCGCACCCAGCCGCAGCTGATTGTTCTGCACCTGATGGGTTCCCATCCGCAGGCCTGCGACCGCACGAAGGGAAAATACGCAGATTTCGTGCAGTCGAAAGAGACCTCCTGCTACCTATACACCATGACGCAAACCGACGATCTGCTCAGCAAGCTGTACGCACAGCTGCGCAACAGCGGCGACAGCTTCTCAATGGTCTATTTCTCTGACCACGGTCTGGCGTTTAAGGAGCGCGGAAAAGAGGTACAGTATCTGGCCCACGATGACAAATTCCAGCAGAACTTCCAGGTACCGTTTATGGTGCTGTCGAGTGATGACAAAACGCATCGCATCATCAAAGCGCGTCGTTCCGCGAACGATTTCCTGAAATTCTTCTCCCAGTGGACGGGGATTAAGGCGAAAGAGATAAAAAATGATTACCCGTTTATCTCCGGGAAGAAGGGCCCGCCAGTGTACATTACCAACTTTAAGTTACAGAAAGTCGACTATAACCATCTGGGAACGGATATTTTCGATATTAAGAGTAAGTGATCTCTGCCGTCTCGTGCGGACTGATGCCTTCACACTGGCCTCTCCCACCGGAAGAGGCACAAACACTAAAAACGGCAACCTCTGGTTGCCGTTTTGCTTTATCTTCCATAAAAAAAATCCGCCTCATAGGGCGGATTTTTTACTGGCTCACCGAAGTGATTAGAAGCGGTAACCTACGCCCGCAATCCAGGTGCCAACGTCAACGTTGCGGATACGGCTCTGCTCATAGGAGAAGTCCAGAGCAACGTTTTCGATTGGGTTGAACTGCATACCTGCGCCATAGGAGAAACCGTAGTCGCTGTTGCTAGCAGTACGGTTCAGACCCTGGTTTTCGGTCTGCTGGAATTTACCGTAGCCAACACCTACAACACCGTAGATGCTTGCCCAGTCATTCAGGCGGTAAGCAGGACCCGCGGTGATGCCGTAGTACTGACCTTTATTGTAAGAGCCATTTTCAGTACGATCTTTCTCGGTGTAAGTGAAAGAACCGATCACACCCAGCGGGTTGTTGTCTTGCTCGTAACGGTACTTCAGGTTGAAACCGTTGGTTTTGTTCATCACGCCCTGCATATCGCTCTGAGCGTAACCACCAGTTACAGTAGAAGTTGCCGCTACAGCGGTACCTGCGGAAACAGCCAGAACAGCTGCCAGTGCTGAAAGACATGCAATTTTTTTCATAACCACCTCAAATGTGCTTCAAGTAAGTCCGTAAGTTTTAAATATATCAAAAAAATCTGTGAAACTCTTTGTCATTCACGATGTCTAATGCGACCTTTCCTGTAACAGAACATTTCCAGCACCAGCTATCTTGTTCAAATAACTCCAGATTTTCACCTTCAAACGCTAATAGTGCGCGTCATCGCCAGAAAGTTCATCCAGATTATTCCTAATCTTTCAGGCGATAAAAGCATCAACCTTTCCTCATTTTACGGATTTTCCCTGGATTTTTTTCAACAGTAGCTCAACCGTTGCAGCTTATTTCGATTAGACTGCGACTTTTACCTCTTTTGACAAAAATTGACAGGAGAAAGGATGCCTGGTTTACCCCGTAAATCGTCGGTCTGGATGCCGGTGGTAGTCATACTTATCGCGATGATGTCCATTCAAAGCGGCGCGTCGCTGGCAAAATCGCTCTTTCCGCTGGTTGGTGCGCCGGGCGTTACGGCGCTGCGTATCGCGTTAGGCACCCTGATCCTCGTGGTTATCTTTAAGCCCTGGCGGCTACGTTTTAAAAAGGAGCAGCGCCTTCCCCTGCTCTTCTATGGGCTGGCGCTGGGAGGGATGAACTACATGTTCTACCTCTCTATTCAGACTATCCCGCTGGGGATCGCGGTTGCGCTTGAATTTACAGGCCCGCTGGCGGTTGCCCTCTTCTCTTCTCGTCGTCCGGTGGACTTTATCTGGGTCATACTGGCAGTGCTGGGGCTCTGGTTCCTGCTGCCGCTCGGTCAAAGCGTTTCACAGATCGATCTGACGGGGGCTGCTCTTGCGCTGGGCGCGGGGGCTTGCTGGGCGGTGTATATTCTCACTGGCCAGCGTGCGGGGGAAGAGCACGGCCCTGCGACGGTCGCCCTGGGCTCGCTGATTGCCGCCATCATCTTTGTCCCGATCGGCATGGCGCAGGCCACGGATTCGATCTGGCAATGGTCCATCCTGCCGGTTGGGCTGGCGGTCGCCATTCTCTCCACGGCGCTTCCCTACTCTCTGGAGATGATCGCCCTGACGCGGCTGCCTACGCGTATTTTTGGTACGCTCATGAGCATGGAGCCCGCGCTGGCCGCAATCTCCGGCATGATTTTCCTCGGCGAAACCCTGACGCTGGTGCAGACGCTGGCGCTCTGTTCTATTATCGCGGCGTCAATGGGCTCCACCCTGACCATGCGCCCGGAACCAAAAGTTGAAAAAATTGACCTCAACTAGCCCTTAAATTCTGCATGGCTTACCGGCCATGCAGAATAGAGGTCTCGTCGACGCTTCAAATAATTTCTTACAAACTCTTCTATATTGCCAAAATATTTCAGCTGCCCGCCTTGTCTGGGAAGGAATTAAGATTGATCTGCATCAATTTATATAAAATATATAAAAGTCAGTAAGTTAAAACTTCAACCAACCTTTCGCTATTAAACCAATAGGCAGAGCCAAACCGCAGGGAAAAAATCCGGTGCTATACTTAATCCCGTAATTACTTGGGACACAAACATCAAGAGGATATGAGATTATGAGTACCGCTAAACTGGTGAAAACGAAAGCGTCTAATCTGCTTTATACCCGTAACGATGTATCGGATAGCGATAAAAAAGCGACCATTGAGTTGCTGAATCGCCAGGTGGTCCAGTTCATCGATCTTTCGCTGATCACCAAGCAGGCCCACTGGAATATGCGCGGTGCAAACTTTATTGCCGTTCATGAAATGCTGGATGGCTTCCGCACAGCACTGGTGACTCACCTGGATACCATGGCCGAACGCGCCGTACAGCTGGGCGGTGTGGCACTGGGTACCACGCAGGTGATCAACAGCAAAACGCCACTGAAAAGCTATCCGCTGGATATCCATACCGTTCAGGATCACCTGAAAGAGCTGGCGGACCGTTACGCGATCGTCGCGAACGACGTGCGTAAAGCGATTGGCGAAGCGAAAGATGAAGACACTGCGGATATCTTCACCGCTGCCTCCCGCGACCTGGATCAGTTCCTGTGGTTTATCGAGTCCAACATCGAATAATCCCTGCGGATTGTCTGAATAACCCTCGCCCCCGGCGGGGGTTTTGCACATTTATGGTGCGCACTTTTGCCCGCAATGGCCGCAAAAGTGAATAAAATGTAATAATCACCTCACACAACCGTTAACGGAAGATTGTTTTTTCGTCAGATTCTGCGCTAAATATCCCCCTGTCAGAAGACCTTAACGAAGCGCACCAAAACGGTGCTCCATTCTGGTGCAACATGACAGGATTGCCACGCTTTTTGTGCAATGCGTGACATCATCCCCTTTGCAAAACAACAGCTTGTAAAACTGGCATGATTTTTTCATTGTGCCAGAGGTTCTCGCAGGGGATCGCCCCGTGGATATAAAAGGAAATGCTATGAAGTCTGTATTAAAAGTTTCACTGGCTGCACTTACCCTGGCGTTTGCGGTGTCCTCGCAGGCCGCCGACAAACTTGTTGTGGCGACTGACACGGCGTTCGTACCGTTTGAATTCAAACAGGGTGACAAATACGTTGGTTTTGACGTCGATCTGTGGGCCGCTGTCGCAAAAGAACTCAAGCTGGATTACACCCTGAAGCCAATGGACTTCAGCGGCATCATCCCGGCGCTGCAAACTAAAAACGTTGACCTGGCGCTGGCGGGCATCACCATCACCGAAGAACGTAAAAAAGCGATCGACTTCTCTGACGGCTACTACAAAAGCGGCCTGCTGGTGATGGTAAAAGCGGATAACAACGACGTCAAAAGCGTGAAAGATCTCGACGGTAAAGTGGTCGCCGTGAAGAGCGGCACCGGTTCCGTGGATTACGCGAAAGCCAACATCAAAACCAAAGACCTGCGCCAGTTCCCGAACATCGACAACGCGTATATGGAACTGGGCACCAACCGCGCTGACGCGGTGCTGCACGACACGCCTAACATCCTGTACTTCATCAAAACCGCAGGTAACGGCAAGTTCAAAGCGGTAGGCGATTCTCTGGAAGCACAGCAGTACGGTATTGCGTTCCCGAAAGGCAGCGACGACCTGCGTAATAAAGTGAACGGCGCGCTGAAAACCCTGAAAGAGAACGGCACCTATAACGAAATCTACAAAAAATGGTTCGGTACCGAGCCTAAATAACTTCACCTGAACTCAGGTTTGTAACGCCCGGTGGCGCTCACGCGCGCCGGGCCTACGTTTTTCGTTTTTCACCACGGTATACAGGAATACATCATGCAGTTTGACTGGAGCGCCATCTGGCCTGCCATTCCTCTCTTGCTTGAAGGCGCTAAAATGACCCTGTGGATTTCGGTCCTCGGTCTGGTTGGCGGGTTGATTATCGGTCTGGTGGCCGGTTTCGCTCGTACCTACGGCGGCTGGATTGCAAACCACATCGCACTGGTTTTCATCGAAGTGATCCGCGGCACCCCCATTGTGGTGCAGGTCATGTTTATCTACTTCGCCCTGCCGATGGCCTTCACCGACCTGCGCATCGACCCGTTCAGCGCAGCCGTTGTCACCATCATGATCAACTCCGGCGCCTACATTGCGGAAATCACCCGCGGCGCGGTGCTGTCGATTCATAAAGGCTTCAGCGAAGCCGGTCTGGCGTTAGGCCTTTCCCGTCGCGAAACCATCCGTCACGTGATACTGCCGCTGGCGCTGCGCCGCATGCTGCCGCCGCTGGGTAACCAGTGGATCATCAGCATTAAAGACACCTCGCTGTTTATTGTTATCGGCGTGGCCGAGCTGACCCGTCAGGGCCAGGAGATCATCGCGGGTAACTTCCGCGCCCTGGAAATCTGGAGTGCGGTCGCCGTTGTCTACCTGATTATCACGCTTGTCCTGAGCTTTGTTCTGCGTCGTCTTGAAAGAAGGATGAAAATCCTGTGATTGAATTTAAAAACGTTTCCAAGCACTTCGGCCCAACCCAGGTGCTGCACAATATCGATTTGAACATCAGGCAGGGCGAAGTGGTGGTGATCATCGGGCCGTCCGGTTCCGGTAAATCCACCCTGCTGCGCTGCATTAACAAGCTCGAGGAGATCACCAGCGGCGATCTGTTCGTCGATGGCCTGAAGGTTAACGATCCGAAAGTGGACGAGCGCCTGATCCGCCAGGAAGCGGGCATGGTATTCCAGCAGTTCTACCTGTTCCCGCACCTGACGGCGCTGGAAAACGTCATGTTTGGCCCCCTGCGCGTGCGCGGAGCCAGCAAAGCGGCGGCGGAAACGCTGGCCAAAGATCTGCTGGCGAAAGTGGGTCTGGCAGAGCGTGCCCACCACTACCCGTCAGAGCTGTCCGGCGGCCAGCAGCAGCGCGTGGCCATTGCCCGTGC
This sequence comes from Enterobacter cloacae complex sp. P24RS, assembly GCF_014982165.1. Classification (NCBI taxonomy): domain Bacteria; kingdom Pseudomonadati; phylum Pseudomonadota; class Gammaproteobacteria; order Enterobacterales; family Enterobacteriaceae; genus Enterobacter; species Enterobacter cloacae complex sp. P24RS. The sequence goes on along the minus strand of NZ_JADCKU010000007.1, from coordinate 231,321 downwards.
GCTGGCGGTGAAGCCAAAGATGATGCTGTTTGATGAGCCCACGTCCGCGCTCGACCCGGAGTTGCGTCACGAAGTACTGAAAGTGATGCAGGATCTGGCGGAAGAAGGCATGACGATGGTGATCGTGACCCACGAAATCGGCTTTGCCGAAAAAGTGGCGTCTCGTCTGATCTTCATTGATAAGGGCCGTATCGCGGAAGACGGCAATCCGCAGGCGCTGATTGCGAACCCACCGAGCCAGCGTCTCCAGGAATTCCTGCAACACGTCTCCTGATAGCCACACACTGAGCCGGGCATGCCCGGCTTTTTTACGCCGGATTGTTCCCAAAAACTCCCCTCCGCGTCTCGCCCTCTATACTTATCATTTTGCACGATATTTTTGTCGGAGGACGCCGTGCCGTGGATCCTGTTACTCCTGTTTAGCCTGTTTAGCGCGCCATCGCTCGCTGTAACCATTCCCGGCGTCACCACCGGAGCCACCGCCACCCAGCAAAATGCGGCCCCAGAACCGGACGCTGAAAAGAAAAAAGCCGCCTACAGCGCGCTTGCCGACGTGCTTGAGAACGACACGTCCCGGCAGGAGCTGATCGATCAGCTGAGGAAGGTGGCCGCCACGCCGCCTCAGGATCCGGTTCCGACCATAGCACCGCCGGAAGTCGAAGAAGAAAAGACGGTGCTGGAAAACGTCACCGACATCAGCCGCCGCTACGGGGAAGCCCTGTCGTCGCGTTTTGCCCAGCTCTATCGCAACCTGATTGGCACCTCGCATAAGCCTTTTAACCCCCACACCTTCTCCGCAGCCGCCACGCAGTTTTCTATTCTGGCGGGTGCGGTATTTATCTTTTACTGGCTGCTGCGCCTGTGCGTCTGGCCGCTCTACCGGAAGATGGGCCAGTGGGGGCGTAAAAAGAATCAGCATAAAAGCAGCTGGCTGCATCTCCCGGCCATGATTACCGGGGCCTTTATCATCGATTTGCTGCTGCTGGCGCTGACGCTGTTTGTCGGTCAGCTGCTGGCCGACCGTCTTAATACCGGGAATAAAACCATCGCCTTCCAGCAGGGGCTGTTCCTGAACGCCTTTGCCCTGATCGAGTTCTTTAAGGCGCTGCTGCGGCTAATATTCTGCCCGAACGTGCCGGATCTTCGCCCCTTCGCCATTCAGGATCGGAGCGCTAAATACTGGGCGGTGCGGCTGAGCGTGCTGAGCGGGTTGATCGGCTACGGCCTGCTGGTCGCCGTGCCGATTATCTCCAACCAGGTGAACGTACAGTTCGGGGCGCTGGCGAACGTGCTGATCATGCTCTGCATTACCGTCTGGGCGCTGTACCTCATCTTCCACAATAAAAAGGCCATCACCGACAGCCTGCTGAACCTGGCCGATCGCTCCCTCTCCTTTTTCAGCCTGTTTATTCGGGCCTTTGCGCTGGTATGGCACTGGCTGGCCAGCGCCTATTTTATCGTGCTGTGCTTCTTCTCCCTGTTCGATCCAGGCAACAGCCTGAAATTTATGATGGGGGCGACGTTCAAAAGCCTGGCGATTATCGGCATAGCGGCATTTGTTTCTGGCCTGCTTTCCCGCTGGCTGTCGAAAACCATCACCCTGTCGCCGCAGGTTCAGCGGAATTACCCGGAGCTGCAAAAACGGGTTAATGGCTGGACGTCAGTGTCGCTGAAGGTGGCGCGCATTCTGACCGTCTGCGTGGCCATCATGCTGCTGCTGAACGCGTGGGGCCTGTTTGACTTCTGGAACTGGCTGCATAACGGCGCGGGGGAAAAAACCGTCGATATTCTTATTCGTATCGCGCTGATCCTGTTCTTCTCCGCCGTGGGCTGGACGCTGCTGGCAAGCCTTATTGAGAACCGGCTGGTGTCGGATGTTCACGGCAGGCCGCTGCCGAGCGCCCGCGCCCGCACGCTGCTGACCCTGTGCCGCAACGCGCTGGCGGTGATCATCAGTACCATCACTATCATGATTGTGCTGTCGGAAATCGGGGTCAATATCGCCCCGCTGCTGGCAGGTGCCGGTGCCCTGGGGCTGGCGATCTCCTTCGGCTCACAGACGCTGGTTAAAGATATTATCACCGGTGTTTTCATCCAGTTTGAGAACGGGATGAACACCGGTGATCTGGTGACCATCGGACCGCTCACCGGCACGGTGGAGCGGATGTCCATTCGTTCGGTAGGCGTGCGTCAGGATACCGGGGCGTACCACATTATTCCGTGGTCATCGATCACCACCTTTGCCAACTTTGTGCGCGGCATTGGTTCGGTGGTGGCGAATTACGACGTCGATCGTCACGAGGATGCCGATAAGGCGAAGCAGGCGCTGCGCGATGCGGTGAGCGAGCTGATGGAGATGGAGGATATTCGCGGGCTGGTGATTGGCGAGCCGTCGTTCGCGGGCATCGTCGGGCTGACGAACACCGCCTTTACCCTGCGCGTGTCGTTCACCACCCAGCCGCTAAAACAGTGGACAGTGCGCTTTGCCCTCGACAGCATGGTGAAAAAACACTTCGATCTGGCGAACGTGAGAGCGCCGGTGCAGACGTATCAGGTATTGTCGCCGCCCGCTTCGCCGCTCCCTCCGCAGGAGCCGACGCTGTAACCGAGCCGGGTGGCGGCTTCGCCTAACCCGGCCTACGATGGGGTGCTATTTGCGGCGTTTGTTATCGTCCATAAAGGTCCAGGCGATAAAGCGGCTCTGTTTCTGGCCCTGCGCCATCTCTTTTTTGACGACCTTCACCGCACCGACGTCGGTAAGCGCACGGTAAAGCGGCGGCAGGTTATCGCCACGGGAGACCAGCGTGGTAAACCATTTCACCTGGCGACCGAAGCCTTTACTCTCGGCAATCATGCGCAGAATGAAGGCCACTTCCCCGCCCTCGCACCACAGCTCCTGCTGCTGGCCGCCAAAGTTTAGCGCGCCATCTTCAGCCTGACCCAGGTTACGCCGCTTGCGTTCGCTTCCCGCCCGTGCGGAGGCGGCGGAGTCGTGGAACGGCGGGTTGCACAGGGTGGCATCATAATTTTCGTTCTTGTGAATAATGCCGTTGAAAATAGCAGCCGCATCCTTCTGACGACGCAGGCGAACGGCTCGGCTTAACCCCGGGTTAGCGTTAATAATGGCCTGCGCGCTGGCGAACGCTTCGTTACCGATCTCGCTGCCGGTAAATCGCCACTGGTACTCATGCGCGCCTATCAGGGGATAGATCAGGTTTGCGCCGGTACCGATATCAAGAACGGTAGCCTGTTTCGGCACTACGCCATCGTGGTCCTCCGCCAGCAGATCGGCAAGGTGGTGGACGTAATCCGCACGCCCCGGCACCGGCGGGCAGAGAAAGCCTTCAGGGATGTCCCAGTGCGTAACGCCATAAAAATGGGCCAGCAGCGCTTTGTTCAGCGTTTTAACCGCCAGCGGATCGGCGAAGTTGACCGACGGTTCACCGGCTGGGGTCTGAACGATAAAATCCTGCAACTCAGGGCAGCTCTGGCACAGGGCTTTCATGTCGTAGCGGCTACGGTGGCGGTTACGCGGGTGCAATCCCGGCTTTTGGGAAGTCATGGCATTCTCCTTTAAACAGCCGCGTAAGATACCCTGTGACGGCGCGGGGGTAAATATCTCTCTGAGCCGCACAAAAAAACGACAAAAATCAGCCACCTGTATGTCTATGATCTGTCAGCAAATTGTCAGTATTTATCGTTCAAAAAACACGCAGATCATCATCAAATTTTTGCGTTAAATCACACTCGTCAGGCTTCTAAACTAAAAAGGAATCACCTGTTGTTTCCCTGAGGATGTGATGATGAAAACGTATCTGACCTTTATTATTGCGGGTGCGCTGGCAGGCGCATCATTCTCTGCCTGGTCCGTTCAGCCTCTGACCGACAGCACCGACACCGGCCAGCTACGCGCTGCCGGGACTGTCTCCGTCAGCCGGGCAAGCAACCTTGATGACCTTCAGGACAAGCTGGCCGAAAAAGCCCGTCAGGAAGGGTCTAAAGGCTTCGTGGTAAATGCCGCCGGTGGCGATAACCATATGTACGGCACCGCGACTATCTATAAATAACCTACCTCCTTCCGGACTGCATCCGTCCTGCGGATGCAGTTCTCTTTCTCTGCGCCTTGACTGTGCGTTTTTTAACCCCATATTGATAATATGGCTTTAACCACTCAGGGGAACAGTATGGCTTCCGGTTGGGCGAATGACGACGCCGTTAACGAACAGATCAACAGTACCATTGAAGATGCGGTCGCGCGTGCTCGCGGCGAAATTCCGCGCGGCGAAAGCTTGACGGAATGCGAAGAGTGCGGGGAACCCATTCCCGAGGCACGGCGTAAAGCCATTCCCGGCGTACGGCTTTGCATCGCCTGCCAGCAGGAGAAAGATTCAAAAAACGCTTCACATTCAGGATATAATCGCAGAGGATCGAAAGACAGCCAGTTACGTTGACTTTCCTTTACCGAAGCTAACCCCACTTGCCGCTTCCTTTACGCTCACGACTTTTAGCGAAGCGCGTAGCAAAACGTGCCCTTGTCATCCGTTCTGTAAAGCGCTTCAGCAAGAAGTGTAAATCGTGCGTATGAATTTATTAATAATCAATAAGTTATTTGTCATTCAAATTTTTTGAGCAACCACGTCAATTCTCTTCGATTTTATCTCTCGCAAAAAAGCGTGATACTTATCACATCGACGGAACATCGTCCCCTTAACAGAATAACCTGCGAGAATTTAGCCATGAAAACGATCAAATATGCTGTTGCTGCTGTTGCCCTGTCCGCCCTCTCTTTCGGCGCTTTCGCTGTAGAGCCTGTTTCTTCTACTCAGGCACAGAATCTGAATAAAATCGGTGTGGTGAGTGCAGAAGGCGCAACCACGCTGGACGGTCTGGAAGCAAAACTGGCTGAGAAAGCAGCGGCTGCCGGCGCAAGTGGATACACCATTACCTCCGCTAACGGTAATAACAAACTGAGCGGTACTGCGGTTATCTACAAATAATCGAACGAATTTTGCTCCACCCTCACCCTCCCTCTGGTGAGATGCTCCAACCCTCATTGACCCTGTTGTTGTTACCCTTTGTTTGCCCGTCCGCCACTGGACGGGCTTTTTTTATTTAAAAGGACTGCGCCACGCGCTGCATTCCGGCTTCTACCGTTTCCACTTCTCCCGTAGCCAGCAGGCAGCAGGCCATTTGCAGCCGGATCGACTGCGGAACCGGCACCTTTCCGGCCAGACACTGCACGATCCAGTGCGCGGTAACCTGCGGATCTTTCGATTCAGGCAGAATGACATCGCTGCTTTCTTCCCCACGTTCAAGCACAACGCGGGTCCCGGCAGGCTCAATGAGCATCATCTGCGGACATCGCTGGGGATTGGCGTAAACCTCCCCTTCGGTTCCATGCATCAGCAGCGCCCGCCCACCGATTTCGGCAAAGAATTGCCCGACGCGCGTCACGTACTCCGGATGGGAGACGCTGGAAAGACGCAGCGCGGCGTCTTCGGCAAACGGCGTCACCAGCTTTGCCAGCGTGTGAGCGCTGTTACGTACGCCCATGCGCCAGCGCATGTCCAGCTGCTTTTCCAGCGGCGGGCAGAGCGCACTCACGGGGATATAGACCGGCTGGTTCCCTTCCAGCTTTGCCTGCGCCTGGCCGGCATGGAGGGTCGGTTCGATGCCTAACAACTCAAGTATGGTTTCTGTCAGCACGCGCGTCGGATCTTCGCTCACGCCATGGACCACCACCGGGAAACCGAGCTTCTGCAACAGAATAGCCAGCAGCGGCGTGAGGTTTGCCTGTTTACGCGCGCCGTTATAGGTCGGGATCACAATCGGCATCGGCTTCGTGACGGGCGGGGTTAAGCGCATTGTCTGCGACTGCATGGCCTCATAAAAGCCGCGCATCTCCGCCTCACCTTCCCCTTTAATACGCAGCGCAATCAGTATGCCGCCCATTTCCAGTTCCGGCACGTCGCCATTCAGCATGTGCGTGTACAACGCACGGGCTGTTTCCTGGTCCAGATCGCGAGCGTGGTTTTTTCCACGCCCTACCTCTTTGATAATTTTGCGGTAATCCACGACATTTCTCCTGACTGCATCATCTTGTTAACAATATAGCCCTGATGACTGGCTGGCCGTTAGTTTTTTATCAGGCAAGGCAACCTTCTGTTTTGATGATAAAAAATAAACACAACCTTTTTTTCAATTATTTGTGATTTCTATGGCTAATTCATAACCATACATTTTTTGATTAAATAACCCACGAAAAGTCATTAAGGGTCAACGGTGAAACGTCCAGGCAACGTTCTCGCCAGAAACATATCAGGATTTGCTATGAACAAGGTTGCTTTAGGTTTAATCATCGCCGCAGCGGTGGGATGTTCTGCATCCACGTTTGCGGCAACAAACGGTGAAGGACAAATAAACTTCACCGGTGAAATTATCGATTCGGCTTGTCAGGTCGTGAATGGATTAAGTAATCCATTAAATGTGCAGTTGGGTAAAGTGTCTAAAACGGTATTTACCGGTGCAGGCTCTACCAGCACCTTAACGCGGTTTGATATTAAGTTAACGAATTGCCCTGACACGGTCACCTCCGCTGCGATTAATTTCGGCGGTAAGCCGGATGCGAATAACAATTCAACGCTTGCCTTAACGCCAGATACCGATGCGGCGACGGGCGTGGCGATTCAGCTGGTGGATGCGTCCGAGCAGCCGGTCAGCCTGTATACACCGTCGCAGCAGTATCAATTAACCTCCGGTACGGCGGTTAACGATCTGGAGTTCGGCGCGCGCTATATTCAAACCGGCGCGGCAATTACCGCAGGCCCCGCTAACTCTGTATCGACCTTCACCGTTATTTATAACTGATCTTATCAATCCGGAGAGAGTAATGCTTTTGCGAGCATTACTCTCTCCTCTATTAATTGAGAAATCTTTATGCGCCACGGTTATTTACTGAGCACGCTTTTACTGGTAGCCGCCACTTCACATGCAGGCGTCATTATTAATGGCACCCGGCTGGTCTATCAGGGAGATAAGAAGGAATCTTCTCTTGGTCTTTCAAATCCAGATGCGACGGATTATCTGGTGCAGTCCTGGGTCGATTCCGGCGGTAAAAACCAGGCCAAAGCCCCGTTCCTGATCACCCCGCCGCTTTTCCGTCTGGATGCGCAGGAAGATAACGTTCTGCGCGTGGTGCGTACGGGCGGAAATTTACCGGAAGACAGGGAATCCCTGTACTGGTTGAACATTAAAGCGATCCCTTCCTCAAAGCACGTTGAGGGCGTGAATACGCTGCAAATTGCAATCAACACCCGCATTAAACTGCTGTATCGCCCGTCTGCGGTAAAAGGCCGACCGGAAGATGTGGCCGATAAACTTGAATGGCATCGCGAAGGCAACGACCTGGTGGTGAATAACCCTACGCCCTTCTATATGAATTTCCAGACCGTCACGCTGAACGGTCAGAAAGTCACGAAAGCGACCTGGGCCGTTCCGAAAACGGAAACGCATTTTGCCTTACCGGGTAATGTCGGGGGCTCGAACGTGACGTATTCCATTATTACTGATTACGGCAGCATCAGCCATACGTTGTCGAAATCCGTTCATTAATACTTCCCCGGTAATAAAATAATCATGTACAGCGATAAAAAGCCGTTCACCTGCCGAATTTCATCACTGCTGGTCATTCTTTGTGGCCTGGCAATGGCGATCTTTGCCCAGCAGGTAATGGCTGATGATTATTTTAACCCTGCCCTGCTGGATATTGATAATCCCCAGCAGGGAAAAACCGATCTGTCCGTTTATGAAAAAGGGCCCGGCCAGGCACCGGGAAAATATGAGGTCGCGGTGTTTATCAATAATAATAAAATTGATACCCGCAACGTGACCTTTACGCTTGAGAAAGATCCGCAGGGCAACGGCACGCTGCAACCTTGTTTTAGCCTGGACGATTTAAAAAGCCTCGGTATCAAGACCAAAAAATTTCCGCAGCTGATGGCCAAAGGCCAGTGCGCCAATTTACGCGTCATCCCTGCGGCATCCGCAACCTTTCGCGTTCGCAACCAGCAGCTGCTGCTGAGCATTCCCCAAACGGCGCTGGGCCAGGTGCCTCGCGGTTACATTGACCCGAAAGCGTTTGACGAAGGCATCACTGCGGGCCTGCTTAACTACAGCGCAAATGCCAGCCACAGCCGTGCACGCCAGCACGGCGAGCAGGATAACAGCAGCCAGTACGTTAACCTGCGTCCGGGTTTGAACGTTGGCGCATGGCGCGTTCGCAACTATTCCACCTGGAATCGCAGCACCACGGGTAAGGAGGAGGAGCAAAAATTCACCTCCGTTTATACCTATGCGCAGCGCGATATTGTGGCGATGAAAAGCGACATCACCGTCGGCCAGAGCTCATCGCCTGCCGATGTTTTTGACAGCGTGCCCTACACCGGCGTGGAGCTGAAATCCGACAACGACATGCTGCCGGACAGTGAGAAAGGCTATGCGCCCATTATTCGCGGCACCGCCCACAGCAACGCGCTGGTGGTGGTTCGCCAGAACGGCTACGTCATTTATCAAAACACGGTCGCGCCGGGCGCGTTCGAAATTAACGATCTTTATCCCACCGGAAGCAGCGGCGACCTCCAGGTGACCGTGAAAGAGACCGACGGCAGCGAAAGCCATTTCGTGGTGCCGTTTGCCTCCGTGCCGGTATTGCAGCGTGAGAAAAACCTGCGCTACAGCGTGACCGCCGGGCGCTATCGTTCTTATGACAAAGACGTGGAAAAGTCCCCGTTTGCCCAGGGGAGCGCCATCTACGGTTTACCCTACGGTGTTACCGCCTACGGTGGCGTGCAGCAGAGCAGCCATTATCAGTCTCAGGCGGTCGGCGTCGGGAAAAACATGGGCGATTTAGGCGCCTTCTCGATTGACGTCACCCGTGCCAAAGCCCTGCTGAAAAAACAGCAGGCCAGCAAAGGCCAGTCGTGGCGCGTGCGCTACAGCAAAGATATCGTCCGCTCGGGCACTAACTTCTCGCTGGCCGGCTATCGCTATAACAGCAAAGGGTTTTACACCCTGGAAGACACCATGGAGTCCTATACCCGCGCTGACGACTGGTCTGCACCGCAGCAGCGCCGCGCCCGCACCGAAGCCACCGTTGACCAGACGCTGCCAGAAGGCTGGGGGTCCCTGACCCTGAGCCTGGTGAAAGAGACCTACTGGAGTCAGAGCCAGAACATGACCTCCGTGAGCGTCAGCTACAACAACAGCTGGCACGGCGTGAGCTACAGCCTCAGCTACAGCATGAACAAAAACACCAACGACAGTGACGAAGACGGCAATGAGGTGACGAACGATAACCAGTTCGCGCTGAGCGTCTCGGTTCCGCTGGATCGCTGGATGCATAACACCTGGGCCACCTACAACCTGAACAACACCAAAGAGGGCACCACGCAGAACATCGGTCTGAACGGTACGGCCCTGAAAGAGGACAACCTGAACTGGAATATTCAGGAAGGGCTGAGCAGTACCGGCAGCGGTAACTCCACCAGCCTTAACGCCGATTACAAAGCAACGTACGGCGAACTGAGCGGCGGCGTCAGTCAGGATAAATATCAGCAGAGCGTGAACGTCGGGCTACAGGGCGGCGTGGTGGCCCACGCCAACGGGATAACCCTGAGCCAGCCGCTCGGTGAAACCATCGCGCTGGTGAAAGCACCGGGCACGCACGGGACGCACATTACTAACCAGACAGGCGTTGAAACCGACTTCCGCGGCTACACCGTCGTGCCGTTCGTCACCGCGTACCGCCACAACACCATTGCGCTGGATACCGAAACGCTGCCGGACGACGCCGACGTCACCCACGCGGCGCAGATCGTCACCCCAACCCGCGGGGCCGTGGTGCGCGCCAGCTTTAACACCCGCGTGGGCAACCGCGTACTGATGACGCTCACGCACAACGGCAAACCGCTGCCGTTCGGCGCGACGGTCACCACGGAGGATAAGGACAGCGAATTTATCGTCGGTAATGACGGCCAGACCTATCTCTCAGGTTTGCCGCAGCAGGGGCATCTCGCCGTTTCCTGGGGACAGGACGCGAGCGAGCGCTGCATCGCTGACTATGCGCTAACGGATGAGAAAGAGAAAACCAGCATCATTAACGCTGCCGCGCAGTGTCACTGATCCACCGTTCAGGCTAACGATTATGCAAATGATTAAACAGTGCTTTTTCTTACTGGTTCTCGGGACCGCGGCGTTATTTATGCCGCACGCGAAGGCAACCTGTACGTCGTCCGATTTGCCCCGGCAGATTAACGTCGCCGCCATCTCCGTCTCCAGCACCCTGCCCGTGGGCGCCACTATCCCGGGTACGGAACAAACCGTTCACGTGGCGGGTAACTGCTATAACCCTTCTGACTACGGGCTGCCGATTGTGGCGTGCTACTACGGCTCGGGTCTCGAAATACCGGGGCTCTCCGGCGTTTATGAGTCGGGCGTTGAGGGCGTTGGCGTGGCGCTGATGAATGATAAAGGTCAGCGAATTACCGGCGCGGGCGGCATGTACTGTAATTCCACCGCCACGCCGCTCGGGTTTGTCTCAACGGACTCCAGCGAGGCGTTCAATTTTAACGTGACGCTGGAGCTGGTTAAAACGAGCAATACGGTGAAATCCGGTTCGCTTTCTCAGGCGCAGTCAAAGTTTGGCATCGGCGTTTATCAACATGAAGGCATCAGCGATCCGAACACCCTTTCCTATGCCGGGAACGTTGAACTTCAGAACGTGACCTGCTCCGTCCTGCCGAAAAACCTGTCCGTAAACCTGGGCGATTTCCCGGTGAGCGATTTTGTCAGCGTCGGGATGCTGTCAAGTCCGGCGCAAAACTTTGACGTTACGGTGAACTGCAACAGCACCGTGCAGCCAGAGGTTAAGGTCACCAGCGCCAACGGCTATGAATCGGCGTTCGAAGGGGTGCTTAAGCTCACGCAGCAGACCGGCGTGGCAACCGGCGTCGGGGTGAGAATGCTGTTTGATGACCATATCGCCACCTTTGATACCTATGTGAACACGCAAAGCGAGGCCATTGCCAACGAAACGCTGGTGATCCCGTTTGAGGTTCGTTACGAGCAGGTCAGCGATGTTGTTACGCCAGGACCTGCCAACACCGTTGCCACCATTACCCTCGCCTATAAGTGACCGACATGAAAAAGCGTATTGCGATTCTGGCGCTGGGGCTGATCGCCCAAGCTCACGCCGACGATATCCAGATCCAGATGAACGGGAATATTTACGCCAACACCTGCATCATTGACAGCGCCAGCCGCAACCTGACGGTAGATTTAGGCCAGGCGGTGTCGGGCAGTTTTAAAGACGTGGGGGATACCGGCGAGTGGAAAGACTTTTCGCTCTCGGTGTCGCACTGCCCGGCCACGCTTGCGCTTGCCACGGCCTATTTCTACGGCCAGGCCGACAGCGTGCACCCGACGAAATTCGCCAATATCGGCAGCGCAAAAGGGCTGGCGCTGGAGCTGGCCGACCGTCAGGACAAGATCCTGATTGCCCCGCAGGCCGCCTTTAACGCCGCCATTAACCCGAGCGATCATACGGCCACGTTCCCACTGTCCGCACGCTACTACGCCACGGCCATGCCCGTCACCGCCGGCACGTTCAGCAGCGTGATTCAGGTGACCTTCACTTACCAGTAGGACCGCGCCCCTTAGCACGGATGCTTTTCCTGCGCCCGGCGGCCAGTTTTGCCGGGCGTTTTTTTACCTCCGGCACCTCCGGCTGCTCAATCGGGAAGATCGGCAGCGCGTTCAGCAGCCGCTGACCATAGCTTTTGGTGAGCAGACGCTTGTCATAGATCACCACTTCCCCCCAGCAGCCGTGACTACGAATCAGACGCCCCACCTGCTGGATCAGGTTAAACGAGGCGGCGGGCAGGCTTTGCACCTCAAACGGATAGCGGTTGAGGCTTTTCAGCCACTCGCCCTCGGTGATCACCACCGGACTGTCGATGGGCGGGAAGGCGATTTTATGGATATGCACCTGCGTCAGGTAATCTCCCTTCAAATCCAGCCCTTCAGCAAAGGACTGTAGCCCCACCAGCACGCTGCGCTCGCCGCTGTCGATGCGCTTGCGATGGGTTTCCACCAGCCGGTAACGGGGCTGGTCGCCCTGCACCAGCAGGAGTAAACGCAGATCGGTGACGTGCTCCAGGAAGCGCTGCATCGCCCGTCCGCTGGCAAACAGCACCAGCATGCCGGGGTATTTTTTGCTCTCGACCTGCTCGCGGAAGTAGGCCGCCATCTCCGCAATATGCTGCTCTTCGTTGTCGATGAGCGGCTCGTACTGCATGCGTGGAATGACCAGCTTGCCCTGCTCGCAGTGGTTGAACGGCGAGTCCAGCGCCACAAAGCGGTCGCCCGCTTTCTCTTTCAGGCCGCTCATCTCCTGCAACCGTGAAAAACTGTTCAGGGAGCGCAGGGTCGCCGACGTCACCACCACGTGCGGCACGCTGCGCCAGATGAGCTTTTCCAGCTGATCGGCCACGCGGATGCCCACGCAGTGGAAGACCAGATGGGCCTGCCCGTCCCGCACCTCGCGGGTGGCCCATTTGGTGACCGGTGCGCCCGATGCCTGCGCCATGGAGGCCAGCCGCCAGAGCTTGCTCTGGGCTTCAAACATGACCAGCGCGCGGTTCATTTGCAGCAGAATGCGGTGCAGACGCACCACGTCATGGCTACCGGTTTTCTCGCTGAGATCGTTTAAGAACATCTCCGCCAGCCCGCGCAGCTTTTCGAGGTACTTCGCCAGCTGCTGGCAAATGTCCATCACCTCTTCCGGCAGCTCCCCCATCGCAAAGCGGTGTTCCGCTTCCTGGGCGGCGGGAAGATAGAGGTTGAGGATGTTATTGAGCGAAGAGATAAGGCCGTACACCTCTTCGCAGTGCTCGCTCAGCCGCTCCGGGACCGCCAGCGGCGGCGTGGTTTTCGGGCGGAATTGCTCCATGCAGGTCGCCACCAGCTTGCAGAACAGATCCAGCTGAAGACGAAACCACGGGGCGGTGATTTCTGCGCTCATCTCCAGCGCATCCCGCGCCACGTCAGGCAGATGGTGGCCTTCATCAAGCACCAGCAGCAGGTTTTTCGGCTCCGGCAGCACCGCCTCACTCTCCAGCGCGGCCATGACCAGCGCATGGTTGGCGACAACCACCTCCGCTTCCTGAATTTCACGTCGGGCGACGAAGAATGGGCATTCCCGGTAGTAGTGACAGTTGCGGTTCAGGCAGCTGGCTTTATCGGTGCTGAGCCTGCGCCACAGGTCGTCGCCGATCGCCTGGCTGGTGTGATCCCGCAGGCCGTCCCACTTGTAGCCATCAAGATCGGCCTTCAGCTTTGCGCACTGCTCCTGCTCCGCCTTGTTATTGGGCGTCAGCTCGTCATCAAGAAACGCGAGCAGATCCTGCTGCGAGGGCTCGCTGCTGGCCAGTGCCGCCAGATTGCGCGGGCAGACATACCGCCCGCGCCCAAAGGCGGCAGTGAAGCGAAGATCGGGGATGATTTTGCGCAGCAGCGGCAAATCTTTGCTGAAGATCTGATCCTGCAAGGCCACGTTCGCGGTGCTGACCACAAGCGTTTTGTCTTCTTCCCGCGCGATGGCGATGCCGGGAATGAGATACGACAGGGTTTTCCCGACGCCGGTCGGGGCTTCAATCGCCAGATGTCGCCCGTCGTCCCCGGCGAGCGTTTTTGCCACATCGGCAATCATCTGCCGCTGCGGCGCTCGGGGGATAAAGTCGGGGATCTGCTGCTGTAGCGCCTTATACCAGGCGCCTATTTGCGCTTTCAGCGCGGCGGTTAAAGCCATTGGAAAACCTGAAATACTGTATAAACAGCCACTATTGTGGCACTTTCTCTTCGCCGTCGCAAAAAGAAAAGCCCGGCTTTACGACCGGGCTTCCAGATTACTGCGGGTTAGCAGGCTTGCGCGGACGGCGTCGGCGCTGCCCCTCGCCTGCCGGTTTACCTTCACCGCTGCGCCACGGGTTTTCACCGGCCGGTTTGCCGTCGTTATTACGACGCGGCGGCTTGCCCGCGGATTTTGGCGCGCCGCCTTCGGAACGACGCGGCTGCTGGCCGCGACCGCCCTGACCGCGACCGCCGCCCTGACGACCGTTCTGAATCGGCTCGGCTTTGATTGACGGGTCAACTTCATATCCCGGGGTTTCGATGCGCGGGATCTCTTTCTTCAGCAGGCGTTCAATGTCGCGCAGCAGTTTGTGTTCATCCACGCAAACCAGAGAGAGCGCTTCACCGGTGGCCGCCGCACGGCCGGTACGACCGATACGGTGAACGTAATCTTCCGGGACGTTTGGCAGCTCGTAGTTCACCACGTGCGGCAGCTCTTCAATATCGAGGCCACGGGCAGCGATGTCGGTCGCCACCAGCACGCGAATATCGCCAGATTTGAAGTCCGCCAGCGCGCGGGTACGCGCACCCTGGCTCTTGTTGCCGTGGATCGCCGCGCTGCGGATGCCGTCTTTATTCAGCTGTTCCGCCAGATGGTTGGCGCCGTGCTTGGTGCGGGTAAAGACCAGCACCTGCTGCCAGTTGCCCTGACCGATCATCTGGGAGAGCAGCTCCCGCTTGCGCTTCTTATCAACGAAGTGCACGTGCTGCGTCACCTGTTCGGAGGCGGTGTTGCGGCGCGCCACTTCCACTTCCAGCGGGTTATGCAGCAGCTTTTCCGCCAGCGCCTTGATCTCATCGGAGAAGGTCGCGGAGAACAGCAGGTTCTGGCGACGCGCCGGCAGCTTGGCCAGCACGCGGCGAATGTCGTGAATAAAGCCCATATCCAGCATGCGATCGGCTTCATCCAGCACCAGGATTTCAATGCTGTCGAGCTTCACGGCGTTCTGGTGCTCCAGATCCAGCAGACGACCCGGCGTTGCCACCAGTACGTCCACGCCGCCGCGCAGCTTCATCATCTGTGGGTTAATGCTCACCCCGCCGAACACCACCAGCGAGCGAATATTGAGGTAGCGGCTGTACTCACGCACGTTCTCGCCAATCTGGGCTGCCAGCTCGCGGGTTGGGGTGAGGATCAGCGCGCGCACCGGACGGCGTCCTTTGGCGTGCGGCTGGTTTTTTACCAGCAGCTCTAGCAGCGGCAGGGTAAAGCCCGCAGTCTTACCGGTACCGGTCTGCGCGCTGGCCATCAGGTCACGGCCCTGCAACACGGCCGGAATGGCCTGCTGCTGGATAGGGGTTGGCTCAACGTAGCCCTGCTCTGCGATGGCGCGCAGAATTTCCGGGTTCAGACCAAGGGAATCAAAAGACATAAAAACTCCGAACCGCCCCGACCATCACAGGTGTAGTTTTCAGGGAGATATAACGAATAAGAGGACAAAAACCACAATGTCGCGAAGGTGCGGAGTGTAGCAGCTTTTGTGACGTGGCGCATAAATATCCCCGGTGATGGCTCGACGTTTGCGGAAATCAGGCATAATCTTAATCAATCGATTGATTAATTTTTAATGACGCTATGAATACAACCCCAACGACGACCAAAGGCGAACAGGCGAAAAGTCAGCTGATTGCCGCCGCGCTGGCACAGTTTGGCGAGTATGGTCTGCATGCCACCACGCGGGATATCGCCGCCCAGGCCGGGCAGAATATTGCGGCCATTACCTACTATTTTGGTTCAAAAGAGGATTTATATCTCGCCTGCGCCCAGTGGATCGCGGATTTTATCGACACCAGCTTTCGTCCGCACGTGGAAGAGGCCACCGCGTTATTCAGCCAGCCAGAGCCGGACCGGGCGACCATCCGCCAGCTGATCCTTAACGCCTGCCACAATATGATCCGCCTGCTGACGCACGACGATACGCTGAACCTGAGCAAATTTATCTCCCGCGAGCAGCTCTCCCCCACTGCCGCCTACCAGCTGGTGCACGATCAGGTGATCGCCCCGATGCATAGCCATCTGACCCGGCTGATCGCCGCCTATACCGGACGGGACGCCGGCGATACCGACACCATTTTGCATACCCACGCCCTGCTGGGCGAAGTGCTCGCCTTCCGTCTGGGGCGCGAGACCATCCTGTTACGTACGGGCTGGACACAGTTCGATGAGGATAAAGCCGGGCAAATTAGCCAGGTCATTACCTGTCACGTTGATCTTATCCTGCAAGGCTTAACGCAAAGGAGCCATAAGTCATGAAAAAACCTGTCGCCATCATACTGGTGGTTGTTGTTTTGCTTGCTGCGGGAATCGGCGGCTGGCTGTGGTATCAGAGCCAGCAGGATCGCGGCCTGACGCTGTACGGCAACGTGGATATCCGCACCGTGAATATGAGCTTCCGCGTTGGCGGGCGTCTCACCTCGCTGAGCGTTGACGAAGGCGACGCCATCAAAGCCGGGCAGACGCTGGGGATGCTGGACAAAGCCCCGTTTGAGAACGCGCTGATGCAGGCAAAAGCAGGCGTCTCCGTCGCCCAGGCGCAGTACGACCTGATGCTGGCGGGCTATCGTGACGAAGAGATCTCCCAGGCGGCGGCTGCCGTTAAGCAGGCCAAAGCCGCCTATGACTACGCGCAGAACTTCTACAACCGCCAGCAGGGGTTGTGGAAAAGCCGCACCATTTCCGCCAACGACCTGGAAAACGCGCGTTCATCCCGTGACCAGGCGCAGGCGACGCTGAAATCGGCACAGGATAAGCTCAGCCAGTACCGCTCCGGTAACCGCGCGCAAGACATCGCCCAGGCGAAGGCCAGCCTCGAGCAGGCGCAGGCGCAGTTAGCCCAGGCGGAGCTGGATCTGCACGATACCACGCTCATCGCCCCGTCTGACGGCACGCTGATGACCCGCGCCGTGGAGCCGGGCAGCATGCTCAGCGCAGGCAGCACCGTGTTGACGCTGTCCTTAACCCGTCCGGTCTGGGTGCGGGCCTACATTGATGAACCGAATCTCGGCCAGATGCAGCCGGGCCGCGAGCTGCTGCTCTATACCGACGGTCGCCCGGACAAGCCGTATCACGGTAAAGTGGGCTTCGTCTCCCCTACCGCCGAATTCACGCCGAAGACCGTTGAAACGCCGGACATGCGCACCGACCTGGTGTACCGCCTGCGCATCATCGTCACCGACGCGGACGACGCGCTGCGTCAGGGCATGCCTGTTACCGTGACCTTAAACGACGGGGAACGACATGAATGATGCGGTTATCCAGCTCAATAATCTGGTCAAACGCTTCCCGGGAATGGACAAACCGGCGGTCGCACCGCTGAACTGCACCATTCAGAAAGGCTATGTGACCGGGCTGGTGGGGCCGGACGGCGCGGGTAAAACCACGCTGATGCGGATGCTGGCGGGCTTACTGAAGCCGGACGAGGGATCGGCCCGCGTGCTTGGCCTCGATCCGATCAAAGACGACGCGGCGCTCCACGGCATACTCGGCTATATGCCGCAGAAGTTTGGCCTGTACGAAGATCTGACGGTAATGGAAAACCTCAATCTGTACGCCGACCTGCGCAGCGTCACCGGCGAAACCCGGCAGAAAACCTTTGCCCGACTGCTCGAATTTACCTCCCTCGGCCCGTTCACCGACCGGCTGGCGGGCAAGCTTTCCGGCGGGATGAAGCAGAAGCTGGGGCTGGCCTGTACGCTGGTGGGCGAGCCAAAAGTGCTGCTGCTGGATGAACCCGGCGTGGGCGTGGACCCGATTTCCCGCCGCGAGCTGTGGCAGATGGTGCACGAGCTGGCGGGTGACGGCATGCTGATCCTCTGGAGCACCTCTTACCTTGATGAAGCGGAGCAGTGCCGCGACGTGCTGCTGATGAACGAAGGCGAACTGCTCTATCAGGGCGAGCCCACCGAGCTGACGCACACCATGGCCGGGCGAAGTTTTCTGCTGCATAGTCCGCAGGAGTCCAACCGCACGCTGCTGCAACGGGTGCTGAAGCTGCCGCAGATCAGCGACGGCATGATTCAGGGCCGCTCGGTGCGCGTGATCCTCAGCAAAGAGGCGACCGCCGAGAGTATCCGCCAGGCGCAGGGGATGCCTGAGATTGAGATGCAGGAAACCGCCCCGCGCTTTGAAGATGCGTTTATCGACCTTCTGGGCGGGGCGGGAACCTCAGAATCACCGCTTGGCGCCATTCTGCACACGGTGGAAGGCACACCGGGCGAAACGGTCATCGAGGCGAAATCGCTGACCAAAAAATTCGGCGATTTCGCCGCCACCGATAACGTCAATTTTGCCGTGAAGCGTGGCGAGATTTTCGGCCTGCTCGGGCCGAACGGGGCGGGAAAATCCACCACCTTTAAAATGATGTGCGGCCTGCTGGTGCCGACGTCCGGCAAAGCATTGGTGCTGGACATGGATCTTAAAGTCAGCTCCGGCAAGGCGCGCCAGCATCTGGGCTATATGGCGCAGAAGTTTTCGCTCTACGGCAACCTGACGGTTGAGCAAAATCTGCGATTTTTCTCCGGCGTCTACGGCCTGCGGGGGCGGGCGCAGAACGAGAAAATCGACCGCATGTGCGAGGCCTTCGGTCTGACCGATATCGCGTCACACGCTACCGACGCGCTGCCGCTTGGCTTCAAGCAGCGGCTGGCGCTGGCCTGCTCACTGATGCACGAGCCGGATATCCTGTTTCTTGATGAACCCACGTCAGGCGTGGACCCCCTCACCCGCCGCGAATTCTGGCTGCATATCAACAGCATGGTGGAAAAAGGCGTGACCGTGATGGTCACCACCCACTTTATGGATGAGGCGGAATACTGCGACCGCATCGGGCTGGTCTATCGCGGCAAGCTGATTGCCCACGGCACGCCGGACGACCTGAAAGCGCAGGCCGCCGACGACGCACAGCCAGACCCGACCATGGAGCAGGCTTTTATCACCCTCATCCACGACTGGGATAAGGAGAATGCTCATGCGCAGTAACGCCCTTTCCTGGCGCCGGGTGCGCGCCCTGTGCATCAAAGAAACGCGGCAGATCGTGCGCGATCCCAGCAGCTGGCTGATTGCGGTGGTGATCCCCCTGCTGCTGCTGTTTATCTTTGGCTACGGGATTAACCTCGACTCCAGCAAGCTGCGGGTCGGGATTTTGCTGGAGCAGCAGAGCGAAGAGGCGCTGGACTTCACCCACGCCATGACCGGCTCGCCTTACATCGACGCCACCATCAGCGACAGCCGGCAGGAACTGATCCAGAAAATGCAGGCCGGGAAAATTCGCGGCCTGATCGTCATCCCGGTGGATTTTGCCGCCAACATGGCGCGCCCGGGCGCCGATGCGCCGATCCAGGTAATTACCGACGGCAGCGAGCCGAACACCGCCAACTTCGTGCAGGGCTATGCGGAGGGGATCTGGCAGCTGTGGCAGATGCAGCGCGCCGAAGACCGGGGGGAGACGTTTGAACCGCTGATTGACGTGCAGACGCGCTACTGGTTTAACCCCGCCGCCATCAGCCAGCACTTTATTATTCCGGGGGCGGTGACCATCATCATGACGGTGATTGGCGCGATCCTCACCTCGCTGGTCATCGCCCGCGAGTGGGAGCGCGGCACCATGGAGGCGCTGCTTTCAACCGAAGTGACGCGCGTCGAGCTTTTGCTCTGTAAGCTTATCCCCTACTACTTTCTCGGCATGCTGGCGATGCTGCTGTGCATGCTGGTCGCCGTCTTTATCCTCGGCGTGCCGTACCGCGGCTCGCTGGTGGTGCTGTTCTTTATTACCAGCCTGTTTTTACTGAGCACGCTGGGGATGGGCCTGTTAATTTCCACCATCACTCGCAACCAGTTTAACGCCGCGCAGGTGGCGCTGAACGCGGCTTTTCTGCCGTCGATTATGCTCTCCGGGTTTATCTTCCAGATAGACAGCATGCCGGCGGTGATCCGCGCCGTGACCTACATCATTCCGGCGCGCTACTTTGTCAGCACCCTGCAAAGCCTGTTCCTGGCGGGGAATATCCCGGTGGTACTGATTATCAACACCCTGTTTTTGCTGGCGTCGGCGGTGATGTTTATCGGCCTGACGTGGATGAAAACGAAAAGAAGATTAGATTAGCCATCGGATTTTGTAGGTCGGGTAAGCGCAAGCGCCAACCGACAGGAGGACGACGCGATGTTTCACCGTTTATGGACATTGATCCGCAAAGAGCTGCAATCGCTGCTGCGTGAGCCGCAGACCCGCGCCATTCTGGTGCTGCCGGTGCTGCTTCAGGTTGTACTGTTTCCGTTTGCCGCCACGCTGGAGGTCACTAACGCCACCATCGCGATTTACAACGAAGACAACGGCAAGCATTCCGTCGAGCTGACCCAGCGTTTCGCCCGCGCTAAGGCCTTTACCCATGTCCTGTTGCTGAAAAGCCCGCAGGCGATCCAGCCCACCATCGACACGCAGGAAGCGTTACTGCTGGTGCGCTTCCCGGCGGATTTCTCCCGGAACCTGGACACCTTCCAGACCGCGCCGATGCAGCTTATCCTCGACGGGCGCAACTCCAACAGCGCCCAGATTGCGGCAAACTACCTGCAACAGGTGGTGAAGGATTATCAGCAGGAGCTGATGACGGGCAAACCGAAGCCGAACAACAGCGAGCTGGTGGTGCGCAACTGGTACAACCCGAATCTGGACTACAAGTGGTTTGTGGTCCCGTCGCTTATCGCCATGATCACCACCATTGGCGTGATGATCGTCACCTCGCTGTCCGTGGCGCGCGAACGTGAACAGGGCACGCTGGATCAGCTGCTGGTCTCTCCGCTCGCCACCTGGCAAATATTTGTCGGCAAGGCGGTGCCGGCGCTGATCGTCGCCACCTTCCAGGCCACCATCGTGCTGGGCGTCGGGATTTGGGCCTACCAGATCCCGTTTGCCGGATCGCTGGCGCTGTTTTACTTCACGATGGTGATTTACGGCCTGTCGCTGGTCGGGTTTGGACTGCTGATTTCCGCGCTCTGCTCAACCCAGCAGCAGGCGTTTATCGGGGTGTTTGTCTTTATGATGCCGGCGATTTTGCTATCTGGGTACGTTTCGCCTGTTGAGAACATGCCGGTGTGGTTACAGGATTTGACGTGGGTAAACCCGATTCGTCACTTCACGGATATCACCAAGCAAATCTATCTGAAGGATGCGAGTCTGGATATTGTGTGGGGAAGTTTGTGGCCGCTACTGGTCATCGCGGCCACAACGGGCTCAGTGGCCTATGCGATGTTTAGACGAAACATCGCGTAGCTTTTTCTCTTTGGTGAGCAACGACACCACTGCCGGCCCTGCGAGGATAGCCAGACCCGCCAGGGCCAGCAGCAGGTTATTTTGCAGCACGCGTGACAGCAGCCACAGGACGATCATTGCCGCACCAAAATACCAGGTCGTGGTGAGCTCTTCGAGCACATCACCCACTTCACGCCAGCGCGCGTCGTGGTGACGCTGTAAAAACAGCATCGACAGCACGGTCACGCCGTAAAGCACACATAGCCCTAAGCCCACACGCACCAGCGTGCCGCTCATCCAGCCCATTACAAGTACGGCCACGACCAGTAAATGCAACATTATCTGCCAGCAACTCAAACCGGTTGCGACACGAACGCGTTGTTGCCACTTCATGGCTTCTCTCCTGAAGGATTTTTCTCTGCTAGTTCAGACTACCGCACTTTACGGAAAATTCCGTAACGCCGCATCTTTTTGTGACGCCTACTACACTTTATTTTCATCGGGATAGTCACCCAGGAAGGTGTTTATGAGCAAAAAAACGCAGCATTTCTCACTCAAGGTGCTGACGATTAACATTCATAAGGGCTTCACAGCATTTAACCGCCGCTTCATTTTACCGGAGCTGCGCGACGCGGTACGCACCGTCAGCGCCGATATTGTCTGCCTTCAGGAGGTCATGGGCGCGCACGAGGTGCACCCGATGCATTTCGAAAACTGGCCCGACACGCCACACTACGAATTTCTGGCGGACACGATGTGGAGCGATTACGCCTACGGGCGCAATGCGGTCTACCCGGAGGGGCATCACGGCAACGCGGTGCTGTCGCGCTATCCTATTGAACATTATGAAAATCGCGACGTGTCGGTCGGCGAGAGCGAAAAGCGTGGGTTGCTTTACTGCCGCATCGCGCCGCCGGATCTCGATTTTCCTGTTCACGTGGGCTGCGTTCACCTCGGCCTGCGTGAAGCCCACCGTCAGGCTCAGCTTCAGATGCTGGCCGAGTGGACGAATGCGCTGCCCGAGGGCGAACCCGTGGTGGTAGCCGGTGATTTTAACGACTGGCGTCAGCGCGCCAACCATCCGCTGAAGGTCAATGCGGGGCTGGAGGAGATTTTTACCCGCGCCCGCGGTCGTCCCGCGCGGACGTTTCCGGTGCGCTTCCCCCTGCTGCGCCTTGACCGCATCTACGTAAAAAATGCCCACGCCAGTAGCCCGACGGCGCTGGCCTTGCTCAACTGGCGACATCTCTCCGACCATGCCCCACTCAGCGCGGAGATCCACTTATGAAATGCACATGGCAGGAAGGTAACCGTATTACGCTGCTGGAAAATGGCGATAATTTTTATCCGGCGGTCTTTGAGGCGATAAGCCACGCACAGCAGAAAGTATTCCTGGAAACGTTCATCTGGTTTGAAGACGACGTGGGCAGGCAGTTGCACAGCGCGCTGCTGCATGCCGCCCGTCGCGGTATAAAAATTGAGGTTCTGCTCGACGGGTATGGTTCGCCGGATCTGAGCGACGAATTTGTTAACGAACTCACCGCCGCAGGGGTGGTGTTCCGCTATTACGATCCCGGCCCGCGTCTGTTCGGCATGCGCACCAACCTGTTCCGCCGAATGCACCGCAAAATTGTGGTGGTGGACGAAACGGTGGCCTTCGTGGGCGGCATCAACTACTCAGCCGAGCATATGTCGGATTACGGCCCTGAGGCCAAACAGGATTATGCGATCCGCATTGAGGGACCGGTGGTACAGGACATCCAGCTGTTCGTGCTGGAAAACCTACCCGGCAAAGAGGCCGCTCGCCGCTGGTGGCGACGCCGTCATCGCCCGGAAGAGAACCGCAAGCCCGGCGAGGCGCAGGCGCTGTTTGTCTGGCGGGATAACGAGGAGCACCGGGACGATATCGAGCGTCATTACCTGAAGATGCTGGCGAACGCGAAGCGCGAGGTGATTATCGCCAACGCCTATTTCTTCCCAGGCTACCGGATTTTACACGCCATGCGCAACGCGGCCCGACGCGGCGTGAGCGTGAAGC
The DNA here is from genome assembly GCF_014982165.1 of Enterobacter cloacae complex sp. P24RS. Lineage (NCBI taxonomy): Bacteria > Pseudomonadati > Pseudomonadota > Gammaproteobacteria > Enterobacterales > Enterobacteriaceae > Enterobacter > Enterobacter cloacae complex sp. P24RS. The sequence continues at coordinate 208,074 of NZ_JADCKU010000007.1, read as the reverse complement.
TCATCGTCCAGGGCGAGCCCGATATGCCGATTGTGAAGGTGGGCGCGCGTCTGCTCTATCGCTATCTGGTTAAAAGCGGCGTGCAGATCTATGAATATCGCCGCCGCCCGCTGCACGGCAAAGTGGCGGTGATGGATGACCACTGGGCGACCGTCGGCTCCAGTAACCTCGATCCACTGAGCTTATCGCTCAACCTGGAAGCGAACCTGATTATCCACGATCGTCAGTTTAATCAGACCCTGCGCGATAACCTTCAGGGGTTGATCAATAAAGACTGCGTGCGGGTGGATGAATCCATGGTGCCGAAACGCAGCTGGTGGAACGTGGGCATCGGCGTGGTGGTGTTCCACTTCCTGCGCCACTTCCCGGCCATGGTGGGCTGGCTACCGGCGCATACGCCGAAACTGGCGCTGGTGGATCCGCCCGTGCAACCCGAAATGGAAACCCAGGACCGCGTAGAGGCGGAAGATGGAGGGAAAACCTGATGTCGAAATCTCATCCTCGCTGGCGGTTGGCGAAAAAAATCCTGACGTGGCTGTTCTTCATCGCCGTCGCGGTACTGCTGGTGGTGTACGCGCAAAAGGTAGACTGGGAAGAGGTGTGGAAAGTTATCCGCAACTACAACCGGACGGTGCTGCTGGGCGCCATTGGGCTGGTGATAGTAAGTTACCTGATGTACGGCTGCTATGACCTGTTAGGGCGCGCCTACTGCGGGCACAAGCTGGCAAAGCGGCAGGTCATGCTGGTGTCGTTCATCTGCTACGCCTTTAACCTGACGCTGAGCACCTGGGTGGGCGGGATTGGCATGCGCTATCGCCTGTACTCCCGCCTCGGATTGCCGGGCGGCACCATCACGCGCATTTTCTCGCTGAGTATTACCACCAACTGGCTGGGGTATATCCTGCTGGGCGGGGTGATTTTCACCATTGGCGTGGTACAGCTGCCTGCGCACTGGTACATCGATGAAGCGACGCTGCGCATTCTTGGCATCGTGCTGCTGTTGATTATCGCGGCCTACGTGTGGGCCTGCGCCTTTGCCAAACGTCGCCATATGACCATTAAAGGGCAGAAGCTGGTGCTGCCTTCATGGAAGTTTGCCGTCCTGCAAATGGTGGTATCCAGCGCCAACTGGATGGCGATGGGGGCCATTATCTGGCTGCTGATTGGGGAAGATGTGAATTACTTCTTCGTGCTGGGCGTGCTGCTGGTAAGCAGTATTGCTGGCGTGATTGTGCACATTCCGGCGGGGATTGGCGTACTGGAAGCGGTGTTTATCGCGCTGCTTGCGGGTGAGCATGTCTCTCAGGGAACGATTATCGCCGCCCTGCTCGCGTACCGCATGATCTACTATTTCCTGCCGCTGGCGCTGGCAACGGTCTGTTATCTGGTGCTGGAGAGTCGGGCGAAGAAGTTGCGCGCGAAGAATGAGAGGATGTTAGCGAAGTGAATAAGTCGGGTGGCGGCTTCGCCTTACCCGACCTACGGTTCGCCTTTCGTAGGCCGGGTAAGGGGAAGCCGCCACCCGGCATAACAATCCTAGCGACGGTTGCCGAAAATACGCAGCAGCATCAGGAACAGGTTGATGAAGTCCAGATAAAGCGTCAGCGCGCCCAGAATAGCGTGTTTGCGCAGGTTTGAACTGTCGCGAACATCAATTTGTTCACCAATGTTTTTCAGCTTCTGGGTGTCGTAGGCGGTTAAGCCAACGAAGATCACCACCCCGATATAGGTCACCGCCCACATCAGCGCTTCACTCTTCAGCCACAGGTTCACCAGCGACGCCAGCACAATCCCGATCAGCCCCATGAACAGCATGCTGCCGAAACCGCTCAGGTCGCGTTTAGTGGTGTAGCCGTACAGGCTCATCACGCCAAACATCCCGCCGGTTACCACAAACGTGCTGGCAATGGAGGAGTAGGTGTAGACGATGAAAATACTGGAGAGCGTCAGCCCGGTCAGCGCTGAATAGAGCATAAACAGCGTAGTCGCCATGCCCGCGCTGAGCTTGTGTACCAGCCCGGAGAGAACGAACACCAGCGCCAGCTGAGCAATGATCAGCCCAAAGAAGGTGATTTTGCTGGAGAAGACGAACATCATCAGTTCAGGCGTGTTTGCCGCATACCACGCGATAAACGCGGTAAGCAGCAAGCCGACCGTCATCCAGCCATACACCTGAGCCATGTAGGTTTGCAGCCCGCTACGGGTCTGCTGTACTATCGAATCGGAACGCGGAAATCGGTCCATGATTCACTCCTGATTAAGTAAAGACACACGTTAAGACTAACACATCCTCATAAACCTGTTACCAGCGGCTGGCAGCCTGTGTGTCGCTGTCCCGCGATTCCACCCAGCGTTCCCCTTCCGGCGTCGCTTCACGCTTCCAGAACGGCGCTTTGGTTTTGAGGTAATCCATGATGAACTCCCCCGCCGCAAAGGCGCTTGTGCGGTGTGCGCTGGTGACGCCGACAAAGACAATCTCTTCACCGGGCCACATTTCGCCGATGCGATGGATAACCGTCACGCGCCCCAGCGGCCAGCGGCCTCGCGCCTCTTCGACAATGGCCGCCAGCGATTTTTCGGTCATCCCCGGATAATGCTCCAGCGTCAGCGCTTTTACGCTGTCGCCGAGATTATGATTGCGCACTTTCCCGGTAAACGTCACGACCGCGCCGTCTTCATCGCGCTCTGCCAGCCAGCTGTATTCGGTACCGACGCTAAAGCGTTCAGGGCCGACCAGAATTCGGGTGTCCGTCATCTTAACCCCCTGTGACCGGCGGGAAGAACGCCACTTCATCGCCGTCAGCCAGCGGGTGCGTAAATTCAACCAGCGTCTGATTCACGGCGGCCAGCAGCTTGCCTTCATCCAGCGCCAGCGCCCAGCGGTCACCCTGCGCCGCCAGGTGCGCACGCAGAGCGGCGACATTTGCAAAAGCGCCGTCCAGCGTCAGGCTGTCGGTATTGACCAGCTCACGGACCTGGGCAAAAAAGAGCACCTTAATCATGGTTTTCCACCTTAAAATCACCGGATTTGCCGCCGCTTTTTGCCAGCAGACGCACCGGGCCAATCACCATATCTTTCTGTACCGCTTTACACATGTCGTAGATGGTCAGCGCCGCCACGGAGGCAGCCGTCAACGCCTCCATCTCCACGCCGGTTTTCCCGGTTAAGCGGCACAGAGATTCGATGCGCACGCGGTGATGCTCCGGCTGCGCCTGCAAATTCACTTCCACCTTGCTGAGCATCAGCGGATGACAGAGCGGGATGAGGTCCCAGGTACGCTTCGCGGCCTGAATACCGGCGATGCGGGCGGTCGCAAACACATCACCCTTGTGATGGCTGCCGTCGATTATCATCGCCAGCGTCTCCGGCAGCATAGTGACGAATGCTTCAGCACGCGCCTCGCGCACCGTTTCGGCCTTGGCGGAGACATCCACCATATGCGCTTCGCCAGCGGCGTTAATGTGGGTCAGTTGTGACATAGCTTATTTCTTTAAATGAGGATGGAAATTACACGGACGGGTGCGGGCATCCAGCTGCGGGGCAATAATATTTTCCCACGCGGTGCGGCAGGCTTTGGTCGAGCCCGGCATGGCGAAAATCAGCGTATTGTTCGCCATCCCCGCTACGGCACGGGACTGGAGCGTAGAGGTGCCAATCTCTTCAAACGAGAGCATGCGGAACACTTCGCCGAAGCCTTCCACTTCGCGATCGAACAGCGGAAGCAGCGCTTCTGGCGCCTGGTCGCCTGCGGTAAAGCCGGTGCCGCCGGTGATCAGCACCACCTGGACGTCGTCACTCGCAATCCACTGCGAAACCTGCGCACGAATGGCGTAACGGTTCTCTTTGACGATCGCTTTATCAACAATCTGGTGTCCGGCTTCGTGTGCCGCCTCGCGCAGCCAGTGGCCGGAGGTATCATCCTCTTCACCACGACGATCGGAAACGGTAAGAATAGCAATGCGTGTCGGGATAAATTCCGCGCTTACCTGACTCATCTTCTGGTTCCTTCTAAAGCCTGATTACCCGCCGATATAGGACAGGTTCTGAGTAATGCCGGTGTTGCCCTGATGCAGGAAATGGGTCTGCTTTTTGTGCGTCAGCGCCTCGGAAATGCGTGCTTCAAGTGCGCCCTGTTGGGCATCGTCTTCCAGCAAATCGCGCAGTTCTACGCCACCATCCCCGAACAGGCAGAGGTGCAGCTTGCCAACGGAGGAGACGCGCAGGCGGTTGCAGCTGGCACAGAAGTCTTTCTCATAGGGCATGATCAGGCCGATTTCGCCTTCGTAGTCCGGGTGACAAAAGACCTGCGCCGGGCCGTCGCTGCGCTGGCGGATCTGGTGGATCCAGCCGCGTTTCAGCAGCTCGTCGCGCAGCACCATGCCGGAGATGTGATGCCGACGGAACAGATCGCTGCCCTCACCGGTCTCCATCAGCTCAATAAAACGCAGTTGAATGCGGCGCGGTTTGATCCACGCCAGGAAGGTGTCCAGCTGATGATGGTTCACATCACGCATCAACACGGTATTGACTTTGACCTTATCGAAACCGGCGGTGAACGCGGCATCGATGCCGTCCATCACCTGGCGGAACTTGTCCTGGCCGGTAATCGCGTGGAACTGACGGGCGTCAAGGCTATCAACGCTGACGTTAATCGCCGTCAGACCCGCATCGCGCCAGTTCGCTACGTCACGCGCCATGCGGTAGCCGTTGGTGGTCACCGCAATCTGGCGGATACGTTCGTTTTCATGCACGGCGGCGATGATGTCAGGGAAATCACGACGCAGGGAAGGCTCTCCCCCGGTCAGACGCACTTTTTCCGTGCCGAGTTCCGAGAACGCACGCGTGACGCGGCGTACTTCATCCACGGAGAGAAAGCCGTTGTTGGTGACGCTGCCGGGCTTGTAGCCATCGGGCAGGCAGTAGGTGCAACGGAAGTTGCACACGTCGGTAATCGACAAACGTAAGTAGAAAAACTTACGCGCGAAAGCATCAGTAAGTTGTGAAGCCATGTACACCTTTCCAGATCGGGAGGCACAGTCATTTCTTTCTGTACCCTGGTGGCAAATCCGCCACGGCCAGGGCGCCATATCTCTCGACACAGGCGCCAGGGCTAGAGTGTATGTTTTCAGTTTTGAAAACGTGGTTATGGCGATAGTAGCGTGGAAATCGCCACTTCGCCATTGTCGCTTTTCGCTATATAATCTTATACATAACGATGTTATCGTGCATTTTCCCTACAGAATACGCAAAAACCGCGCTTTCGCATTGATATACGTCATTATGGATTGTGAGAGGCATCGTCTTTTAGGAGTAGTTGCGTTACTGTGACGCAAGCTAAACAGGATAAGGAATGGGTATGCGCAATCGCACTTTTGCGGATCTGGACCGCGTGGTCGCTCTTGGCGGGGGTCACGGTCTGGGACGGGTCATGTCGTCGTTATCGTCACTGGGTTCACGCCTGACGGGCATTGTGACAACAACGGATAACGGCGGCTCAACCGGGCGGATCCGACGTGCTGAAGGCGGGATCGCCTGGGGTGACATGCGCAACTGCCTTAACCAGCTCATTACGGAGCCCAGCGTGGCTTCAGCGATGTTTGAGTACCGTTTTGGCGGTAATGGCGAACTTTCCGGCCATAACCTTGGAAATCTGATGTTAAAGGCCCTGGACCACCTGAGCGTGCGCCCTCTGGAAGCGATCAATTTAATTCGTAACCTGCTTAAGGTGGATGCGTTTCTGATCCCGATGTCCGAACAGCCGGTAGATTTGATGGCGATCGATGCCGACGATCACGAAGTGTATGGTGAAGTGAATATCGACCAGCTTCTCCTGCCGCCAAAAGAGCTGATGACCTACCCCAGCGTACCCGCGACGCGGGAAGCGGTTGAAGCGATTGGCGAGGCCGATCTGATCCTGATTGGGCCGGGGAGTTTTTACACCAGCCTGATGCCGCTCCTGCTGGTCAAAGAGCTGGCGCAGGCGCTGCGCAGAACGCCTGCACCCATGGTCTATATCGGTAATTTAGGCCGCGAACTTAGCCCGGCGGCGGCGAGCCTGTCGCTGGCGGACAAGCTGAACCTGATGGAACAGTACGTCGGTAAGAAAATTATCGACGGTGTCGTGGTTGGGCCGAAAGTGGATGTGTCAGGGATTGGCGATCGCGTGGTGGTGCAGGAGCCGCTGGAAGCCAGCGATATTAAATATCGTCACGACCGCCACCTGCTGCGCGAGGCGCTGGAGAAAGCGATTCAGGAATTGGGTTAACAAAAACCCCGGTGGCGCTGCGCTTACCGGGGCTACAAAAGACGCGAAACCTGTAGGCCCGGTAAGCGCAGCGCCACCGGGCAAAAAACTCACGATGCCGCAATAAACAGATCCCGCAGCTGATGCAGCTGATCGCGGATTTGCGCAGCCTCTTCGAACTCCAGGTTCTGCGCGTGCTGCATCATCTGCCCTTCCAGCTCGTGGATCTTCTGCTGCAACGCTTTCGGCGTCAGCGCAACGGTATCCTCTTCCACCACTGAACGGGCCTTGCCGCGGCCTTTCGCTTTGGTCTTCGCTATGTTCTGACCCAGCGCCAGGATATCCACCACCTTCTTGTTCAGCCCTTGCGGCGTGATGCCGTGCTCTTCGTTGTAGCGCTGCTGTTTCTCGCGACGGCGCTCCGTTTCGCCAATGGCTTTGGCCATCGACGGGGTAATTTTATCCCCGTACAGAATCGCCTTCCCGTTGACGTTACGCGCGGCGCGGCCAATGGTCTGGATCAGCGAGCGCTCAGAACGCAGGAAACCCTCTTTGTCGGCGTCCAGAATCGCCACCAGCGACACTTCCGGCATATCCAGACCTTCTCGCAGAAGGTTGATACCTACCAGCACGTCGAACTCGCCCAGGCGCAGGTCGCGGATGATCTCCATACGCTCCACGGTATCAATATCCGAGTGCAGATACCGCACCTTCTCGCCGTGTTCTTCCAGATACTCCGTCAAATCTTCCGCCATACGTTTGGTGAGCGTGGTCACCAGCACGCGCTCGTTGATGGCGGAACGGGCACGGATTTCCGAGAGCAGATCGTCCACCTGCGTCGCCACGGGCCGCACCTCGATAATCGGATCCAGCAGCCCGGTCGGACGCACCACCTGGTCCACCACGTCATCACCGGATTTTTCCAGTTCGTAGTTGCCCGGCGTTGCCGATACGTAGATGGTCTGCGGGGCGAGCGCCTCAAATTCTTCAAACTTCATCGGACGGTTGTCCAGCGCCGACGGCAGACGGAAGCCGTACTCCACGAGCGTCTCTTTACGCGCCCGGTCACCGCGATACATCCCGCCGATCTGCGGGATCGTAACGTGAGATTCGTCGATCACCAGCAGGCCGTCCGCCGGAAGGTAGTCGAACAGCGTTGGCGGCGCTTCACCTGGCCCGCGCCCGGAGAGGTAGCGCGAGTAGTTTTCAATGCCGGAGCAGTAGCCCAGCTCGTTCATCATCTCCAGATCGAACTGGGTACGCTGGCTCAGGCGCTGCTCTTCCAGCAGCTTATTGTTCGCCAGCAGCACCTTGCGGCGGTCCGCCAGCTCGCCTTTGATCTCTTCCATCGCCTGCACGATACGCTCGCGTGGCGTCACGTAGTGCGTTTTGGGGTAGATGGTGAAGCGCTGGATCACCGACTCGACGTGGCCGGTCAGCGGATCGAACAGCGACAGGCGTTCAACCTCTTCGTCGAACAGCTCAACGCGCAGCGCCATGTCGTCCGATTCCGCCGGGAAGATATCAATCACCTCACCGCGCACGCGGAAGGTCCCGCGCTGGAACGCCTGATCGTTACGGGTGTACTGCAACTCCGCCAGACGGCGCAAAATCGCCCGCTGATCGATGATCATCCCCTGCGTCAGGTGCAGCATCATCTTGAGATAGAGATCCGGATCGCCCAGGCCGTAAATCGCCGACACCGAGGCCACCACCACCACATCGCGACGCTCAAGCAGCGCCTTGGTCGCAGACAAACGCATCTGCTCGATATGTTCGTTCACCGAGGCATCTTTCTCGATAAACGTGTCAGAGCTGGGAACGTAGGCTTCCGGCTGGTAGTAGTCGTAGTAAGAGACGAAATATTCCACCGCGTTCTCCGGGAAGAACTCTTTCATCTCACCATACAGCTGCGCCGCCAGCGTTTTGTTCGGCGCGAGGACCATCGTCGGACGCTGGAGATCGGCAATGACGTTGGCAATGGTGAAGGTTTTACCCGAACCGGTTACCCCCAGCAGGGTCTGGTGCGCCAGCCCGTCTTCCAGCCCCTCTTCCAGGCGACGAATGGCCTCGGGCTGATCCCCGGAAGGACGGAAAGCAGAATTCAGTTTGAACGGTTTACTCATTGGCGACGACCTGATGACAGAATAAGCGGCAGGTGAGTAATTTTACTCGTTGTGGCCAGGATTGCCAGTAAAAAACACTGGATGAAAAACCAGTAGCGTGTCAGGATATTTAGCGTAGCACGGAGAGGATGAGTGCGTTCGCGAGCCAAATTTCGACTGTGACCCTATAAAACACCAGCCTCAGGGGGTTATCCCCAGAACTATTACTTTTTTAACATTTGTCAAGGGCAGTTATGAAAGTTTTATGGCAACAGGTCTCGCCAGGATTGAGGGAATTGCTTTTATCTAATTCGTTAAAAAATATAGACTATTTCCTAAAGCCGCGTTTCGCATCAATTTGGGCGTAACCCGCGTATTCTCTCGCTTATCGCGTGTTTTCTAACTCTAATGCACAAGGTTATCCACAGGAATAGTGGATAACTGCCTCCAGCCCGTACAGCATGCACTCCCGCAAATTCCCGGTTTTTCCCACGAAGCGGCAATAAAATATTTTTATCACTCTTTTTTGCCTGGAAAACGTTCATTTTTTCATAAGCGTCTGGCGAGATCTTAATCACATTTCCGTCATTTTCACTGCACCACAATTCGACATGCACGGCACCGGAAGCGTGCATTTCGAACAAACGTTGCGCTTTTAGTAGTGAGTTATTCCTAAAAACGGCCTTTTTTTAATCATTATGAAGTTCCTGGCAGGCGTTTTGCAGATATCAATCTGAGCATCACCCCACACATTTTTAAGGAGAGAAAGATGTTGAGTCTGCGTGCTGTAAATCAGTTTTACGGAAGCCAACATACGCTATGGAACGTAAACATCGATTTCCCGCAAGGCATCTGTACAGGCATCGTTGGCCTGCCTGGTATGGGTAAATCCACGCTCATGAACTGCATTACCGGGAAAGTGCCCGTCGAGAGCGGCACCATCATCTGGCACGAGGCCGGTGCACCGCCGCGAAATTTGCTCAGCCCTGCCTCAGAATGTCCTGCGACGCCAACGATAGGCTACGTCCCGCAGGACCGGCGGATATTTTCCCAACTGACCGTCGATGAAAATTTGCATATCGCCATGCGGGCGACGGGGAAACCCGATCCGGCATTAAAAAATGAGGTATACGCCCTGTTTCCGGAGCTTTATACGCTGCGACAGATGCGGGCCTCTACGCTATCCCCTGATGACCAGTATCAGCTCGCCCTCGCCAGCGCGCTGGTTAATCGCCCGCGCGTGCTGATCCTGGACGAGCCTATGCATGGCGCAGGTCAACGTTTTGCCCGCAGGCTCGGGCAACTGCTGGTGCGGCTAAATCGGGAGCTGGGCATGACGGTGCTGTTAGCAGAGCAACAGCTGTCGTTCATCCGCCGGGTCGCGGATCGCTTCTGCATGCTTTATCGCGGGCGTAACGTGGCGCAGGGCCACGTTAACGAGCTGGATGACGATCTTATTGCGCATTGGATGGCGCGGGACATAAGGCGCTGAGGTCAAGATAGCGTCCGGTTTCCGCCTGCTCTGCGCCGTCGGCAAGCCACGGGATCTCCCCGAGGAACGGCGCAGGCAGCATTCGCTTCAGCGTCGCCAGATACTCAGCATGACGTTTGCCCGGCGCAACCACGTCGTTGGCAATCCACCCAGCCAGACGCAACCCGGCCTGCTGCACCGCCTGCGCGGTCAGCATGGCGTGGTTGATGCAGCCAAGCTTCACGCCCACCACCAGAATGACCGGAAGCTGTTCGGCCTGCACCCAGTCAGCAAACGTCTGCTCGTCAGTCAGCGGGGTGAACCAGCCACCGGCCCCTTCCACCAGCACCCAGCTGGCCTGCGTTTCCAGAGCGCGTAACCCGGAAGAGAGAACCGAAAAATCAATCGGCCGATCTTCATCAGCGCTGACGATGTGCGGCGAGGTGGGTTCAGCAAAGGTATAAGGATTTACCGCAGAATAGGCCAGCGCAAGGCTGCTGTTACGCTGTAGCGCCAGCGCATCGGTATTGCGTAAGCCTTCCGGCGTCATCTCGCTGCCGGAGGCCACAGGCTTATACCCCGCCGTCGTTTTTCCCAGCAGACGCGCCGCCTGCAACAGCGCGGCGCTGGCAACGGTTTTACCGACTTCAGTGTCCGTGCCGGTAACAAAATAACGTTCAGTCACGTTCAATAATCCCATGAAAAAGATGATAAGAGAGCGGGAACTGGCCCCGTTCCTGCGGCCACGCCAGCTCCAGACGCTGGAGCTGGCCGCGGGTAAGGGGTTTCTTCTCCCGCCCGGCGTGCAGGTGCGTAGCGCCTATGCCCTTAAGAGAGCGCATGGCGCTTAACGCATCGCTAAATTCGAGGGTGACGGTCTGGACCACGCTGCGATAGCGCCAGCCTGCCAGCGCCTGAATGACCTGCTCGTGAGCGAGAAACCGGTTGGCGTGCGGCTGCTCGTCCACCGCCTTCCACGCCTGATTCAGCTCCGGCAACGAACTTTCCAGCAGGGTGGTAAAGGCCACCGTTCCGCCGGGACGCGCCATGCGGTAAAGCTCGCGTAGCGCCTGCGGCAGGCTGGCGCACCACTGCACCGCCAGATGGCTCCAGACGAGGTCAAACTGGGCATCCTCCAGCGGAATGGCCTCGATGTCGGCCACCAGATAGCGGTCTGCTGACTGCTGCTGGCGGGCTTCATCCAGCATCTGCGCGGATAAATCCAGCGCCGTCACGTGGCTGCCCGCTGCGCGCCAGTAGCGGCTGTTGCCTCCTGGCCCGCAGCCAGCGTCCAGCACCTGCGCAAACCGGCTCTCGCCGAGCGCGGCCAGCAGCCCGCGCGCGCTCAGGCGTTGCAGCTCATCGTGCCGGGAATAGCTTTGCGCTGCACGGCCAAACGCGGCGGCAATGGCCTGTTTATTGACAGGAGACATGCAGAGCCTCCAGAAGCGTATCGATATCCTGCGGCTCGTGCGCTGCCGTGAGCGTCAGACGCAAACGCGCCGTACCCGGCGGCACGGTGGGCGGACGGATCGCCGTTACCCACTGCCCGCGTTCTCGCAGCATCTGTGCCAGCGCCAGCGCGCGCGGGTTTTCACCCACCATTACGGGCTGAATGGCGCTGCGGGAGTCGGTTAGCCGGAAAGAAAGCTCGCTGACTCCCCGACGAAAACGCTGAATATGTTCAGCCAGGCGCGCGCGGCGTTCAGCGCCATCCTCGCCGCGGATCACGTCCAGCGAGGCAGACAGCGCCACGGCCTGCGCCGGGGGCATGCTGGTGCTGTAGATCAGGTGTCGGGCGAACTGCATCAGGTAGTCGGCCACCGGCTCGCTGCATAACACCGCGGCGCCGCTGACGCCAAAGCCTTTTCCAAAGGTGACCACCAGCAGTTCCGGCCTGACGCCCTGCTGATAAGCGCTTCCGCGTCCCTCCTCGCCGGTAACGCCAATGCCGTGGGCATCGTCAACCAGCAGCCAGGCGTTCTGCTGCTTTGCGGCGTCGTGCAGCGCGGCAAGGGGCGCGCTGTCGCCATCCATGCTAAAGATCCCTTCCGTTACCGCCAGCTGAAGCCCTGCGCAGGGTTTCCCCAGCAGGACGTTCAGCTGAGCGGCATCGTTATGGGCAAAACGCCGCAGCTGTGCCGGGCTGAGGTGTGCCGCTTCAAGCAGGGAGGCATGGCTCAGGCGGTCCGCGACAATGCGGTCGTCTTTGCCCATCAGGGCGGCAATGACCGCCTGATTCGCGGCAAAACCGGAGATAAACAGCAGCGCTCGCGGGTAACCCAGCCAGTCGGCCAGCGCCTCCTCCAGCGCCTGATGCGCCGTGGTGTAGCCGCTGACGTGCCCGGAGCCACCGCTGCCCACGCCGTATCGTTCCGCGCCCTGCTGCCAGGCGCGAACGATCTGCGGGTGCTGGCTCAGGCCAAGATAATCATTGCTGGAGAAATTACAGAACCGCCGGCCTTCCCGGGTGAGAAAACGGCCTGCGCCGTTTTCCACTACCCCGCGTACCCGAAACGCATCCGCTGCCCGACGCTCGTCGAGCGCGGAATTGATACGTGCCTGCCAGGTCATACGGCTGCCGCGTTGTAGAACTGGTCGGTGTCGGCGTTGAAAATCTGCTGCTCCAGCTCCTGCTGTTGCTCATTATCCCCCGCCAGCACCTCTGTCTGGTGCGGGTTCAGCCCCAGCTTGCGGAACAGCTGGACGTCTTTGTCCTCTTCCGGGTTCGGCGTGGTCAGGAGCTTGCAGCCGTAGAAAATAGAGTTGGCCCCGGCCATAAAGCACATCGCCTGGGTCTGCTCGCTCATCTGCTCGCGACCGGCAGAGAGGCGCACGTAGGAGGTCGGCATCATGATGCGCGCCACCGCGATGGTGCGGATAAAATCGAAGGCATCCACGTCCTCGTTATCCGCCAGCGGCGTGCCTTTTACCTTCACCAGCATGTTGATGGGCACGCTTTCCGGCGGGGTCGGCAGGTTCGCCAGCTGTAAAAGCAGGCCGGCACGATCTTTTACCGTCTCGCCCAGCCCCACGATACCGCCGGAACAGACCTTGATCCCCGCATCGCGCACTTTATCCAGCGTGTCCAGACGCTCCTGATAGGTGCGCGTGGTGATGATATTCCCGTAAAATTCTGGCGAGGTATCAAGATTGTGGTTGTAGTAATCCAGCCCCGCCGCCGAGAGGCGCTGCGCCTGCTCCTCGTTCAGCGTGCCGAGGGTCATGCAGGCCTCAAGCCCCATCTCCTTCACGCCCTTCACCATCTGCTCCAGATAGGGCATGTCGCGGTCATGTGGATTTTTCCACGCGGCGCCCATGCAGAAGCGGGTCGAGCCGGCGTTTTTGGCCTTACGCGCGGAGTCGAGCACCTGCTCAACTTCCATCAGGCGTTCGGATTCGAGACCGGTTTTGTAGCGCGCGCTTTGCGGGCAATATTTGCAGTCTTCCGGGCAGGCCCCGGTTTTGATCGACAGCAGCGTGCTGACCTGCACATGCCGAGGATCGAAGTGCTGGCGGTGCACCTGTTGCGCTTCAAACATCAGCTCCAGAAAAGGTTTATTGAATAATTCAGTGACTTGCGACATCGTCCAGCGTGCGTGGTGAGCCATCGGGCTTCTCCAAAGGGTTTTGTTAATTGTCGGTTCGGTTTATACTTGTAAACCTAAAACTTTTCAAAATGGTTTACAAGTCGATTATGACCCAGGACGATCTCGCCTTCGACAAGCAGCATATCTGGCACCCTTACACCTCTACGACCCGCCCCCTTCCCGTCTATCCGGTGGCCTCTGCCCACGGCTGCGAGCTGCATCTCGCCAGCGGCGAGCGGCTGGTTGACGGAATGTCCTCCTGGTGGGCGGCGATCCATGGCTACAACCACCCGCGGCTGAACGCGGCGATGAAGGCGCAGATTGACCGGATGTCACACGTGATGTTTGGCGGGATCACCCATCAGCCTGCGGTCGATCTGTGTCGCCGCCTGGTCGCAATGACCCCCGACGCGCTGGAGTGCGTGTTCCTTGCAGATTCCGGCTCGGTAGCCGTGGAGGTGGCGATGAAAATGGCGTTGCAGTACTGGCATGCGAAGGGCGAAACGCGCCAGCGGTTTCTCACCTTCCGCAACGGCTATCACGGCGACACCTTCGGGGCGATGTCGGTGTGCGATCCGGACAACTCCATGCACAGCCTGTGGAAAGGCTATCTGCCGGAAAACCTGTTTGCCCCGGCTCCGCAAAGCCGCTTTGACGGCGAATGGGACGAGAGGGACATGGTGGGCTTCGCGCGGCTGATGGCGGCCCATCGCCATGAAATTGCCGCCGTTATTCTCGAACCGATTGTGCAGGGCGCGGGCGGAATGCGGATGTACCACCCCGAGTGGCTGAAGCGCATTCGCAAGATGTGCGACCGCGAAGGTATTCTGCTGATTGCCGATGAGATTGCCACCGGCTTTGGCCGCACCGGGAAGCTTTTCGCCTGCGAACATGCGGGGATCGCACCGGATATTTTGTGCCTGGGTAAAGCGTTGACCGGCGGCACCATGACGCTCTCCGCCACGCTCACCACCCGGCATGTTGCCGACACCATCAGCGACGGCGACGCGGGCTGCTTTATGCACGGCCCGACGTTTATGGGCAACCCGCTGGCCTGCGCCGTGGCAAGCGAAAGCCTCGCCATTCTGGAAAGCGGCGAGTGGCAGGCGCAGGTGGCGGCGATTGAGGCGCAGCTGAAGCAGCAGCTAAGCGCGGCGGCGAAAGCGGAATACGTTGCGGACGTCCGCGTGCTGGGCGCCATCGGCGTGATCGAGACAACGCATCCGGTAAACATGGCCGCATTGCAGCGCTTCTTCGTTGACCAGGGCGTGTGGGTGCGGCCCTTCGGCAAGCTGATTTACCTCATGCCGCCATACACCATTTCTCCGGAGCAGTTACGCAAACTGACCGACGCAGTGGTCAAAGCCGTTCACATGCCAGCGCATTTCACGATTTAGCCCCATGCGTTACACTTTCTGAATGAGTCAGTAACGAGGGAAATCGGATGAAAATCATCAGTAAAGATTTGCGCGACGGCGAAAAGCTGCCGGAACGTCACGTGTTTAACGGGATGGGCTATCAGGGGGATAACATCTCTCCCCATCTGGCGTGGGACGACGTGCCGCCGGGAACCAAAAGCTTTGTGGTGACCTGCTACGATCCGGACGCCCCGACCGGCTCCGGCTGGTGGCACTGGGTGGTGGCAAACCTGCCTGCGGATACGCGCGTGCTGCCGCAGGGGTCGGGCTCCGACCTGGTCGCCCTGCCAAACGGCGCGATACAGACGCGCACGGACTTTGGTAAAGCGGGCTACGGCGGCGCGGCGCCGCCAAAAGGGGAAACCCACCGCTATATCTTCACGGTGCACGCGCTGGACGTGGACAAGATTGAGGTCGACGAAGAGGCAAGCGGCGCGATGGTCGGTTTCAACGTCCATTTCCATACGCTGGGCAGCGCGTCGATTACGGCGATGTATTCATAAAAAAAAGGCGGGTGGCGGCTACGCCTTACCCGGCTTACATTTCGCATTCGCAGGCCCGGTAAGCGCAGCGCCACCGGGCAAAAAAATCACAGCACGGAAGGTAGCAGTCCTGCAAGGGTTCCTTCTTCCAGAAGCTGCATCGCCTTATCAATATCCGGCGCAAAGAAGCGGTCATCATCGTAGTGCGTAACGTGCTCGCGCAGCGTATGACGCGCCTGCTCCAGCAGCGGGCTGGATTTAAGCCCTTCGCGCAGATCGATACCCTGACACGCCGCCAGCCATTCTACTGCCAGCACGCCACGGGTGTTAGAGGCCATCTCCCACAGTCGACGCCCGGCAGCCGGGGCCATCGACACGTGATCTTCCTGGTTCGCGGAGGTTGGCAGGCTATCCACGCTGTGCGGATGCGACAGCGCTTTGTTCTCGCTTGCCAGCGCCGCGGCGGTCACCTGGGCGATCATAAAGCCCGAGTTCACCCCACCGTTGCGCACCAGGAACGGCGGCAGCTGGGACATATGTTTATCCATCATCAGCGCGATGCGACGTTCGGACAACGCGCCCACTTCGGCAATCGCCAGCGCGATATTATCCGCCGCCATTGCCACCGGCTCGGCGTGGAAGTTGCCGCCGGAAACCACCTCATTTTCCTGAGCAAACACCAGCGGGTTGTCGGAGACCGCATTGGCCTCCACCAGCAGCACCTCTGCCGCCTGGCGCAACTGCGTCAGGCATGCGCCCATCACCTGCGGCTGACAGCGCAGGGAATACGGATCCTGCACCTTCTCACAGTTATGGTGTGAATCCGCAATCTCACTCGTGTCGGTAAGCACGTGGCGGTACATGGCGGCGGCATCAATCTGCCCGCGCTGGCCGCGCACCGCGTGAATACGCGCGTCAAACGGACGACGTGAGCCGAGCACGGCTTCGGTGGTCAGCGCACCGCAGACCACCGCGGAGGCGAACAGATCTTCCGCTTCAAACAGGCCGCGCAGCGCGAAAGCGGTCGACGCCTGGGTGCCGTTAAGCAGCGCCAGCCCCTCTTTTGCCGCGAGGGTGATTGGGGTTAAGCCGGCTTTTGCCAGCGCCTCTTTCGCAGGCAGCCACGCGCCCTGCCAGCGCGCTTTGCCTTCCCCCAGCAGCAGCAGCGACATATGCGCCAGCGGCGCCAGATCGCCGGAGGCCCCGACGGAACCTTTCGCCGGGATCCACGGGTAAACTTCCGCATTGACCAGCGCCATCAGCGCCTGGATCACACTCAGGCGAATGCCGGAAAAACCGCGCGCCAGGCTATTGATTTTCAATACCATCATCAGGCGGACGATCTCATCATCCAGCGGCTGGCCAACCCCCGCCGCGTGCGACAGCACCAGCGAGCGCTGTAGATTCTCCAGATCGTGCGTAGCGATGCGGGTCTGCGCCAGCAGGCCAAACCCGGTGTTAATCCCGTAGGCGGTGCGTCCCTCTGCCACAATCGCCTCTACGCAAGCCACGCTGTCGTTAATGGCACGGTGGGCGCTTTCGTCAAGGGAGAGCGTGACCGGCTTACGCCAGACGTTACGCAGCTGTTTGAGCGTCAGAGAGCCGGGAGTCAGTGTTAAGGCGTTCATGCAGGCTTTCCTTGTGTGGCGTGGATCATCGGCAGGTTCAGACCCTGCTCTTTGGCACAATCAATGGCAATCTCGTAACCCGCATCCGCATGGCGCATCACGCCGGTTGCCGGGTCGTTATGCAGTACGCGGGCAATACGCGCCGCCGCTTCGTCGGTACCGTCACAGACAATAACCATCCCCGAGTGCTGGGAGAAGCCCATCCCAACGCCGCCGCCGTGGTGTAGCGACACCCAGGTCGCACCGCTGGCGGTATTCAGTAAAGCATTCAGCAGCGGCCAGTCGGAGACCGCATCCGAGCCGTCGCGCATGGCTTCGGTTTCACGGTTCGGACTGGCGACGGAGCCGGAGTCCAGGTGATCGCGACCAATAACAATCGGCGCGGAGACCTCACCGCTGCGCACCATTTCGTTAAAGGCCAGGCCGAGTTTTTGCCGCCACTCCAGCCCGACCCAGCAGATACGCGCCGGTAAGCCCTGGAAATTAATGCGCTCGCGCGCCATATCCAGCCAGCGGTGCAGGTGTTCGTCGTCGGCAACAATTTCCTTCACTTTGGCATCGGTTTTGTAGATATCTTCCGGGTCGCCGGACAGGGCAACCCAGCGGAACGGCCCGATGCCGCGACAGAACAGCGGACGAATATAGGCGGGCACGAAGCCCGGGAAGTCAAAGGCGTTATTCACACCCATCTCTTTCGCCATCTGGCGGATGTTATTCCCGTAATCAAAGGTTGGAATACCCATCTGGCTGAAGGCCAGCATCGCGGAGACGTGTTCCGCCATCGAACGCTTCGCCGCCAGCACCGTACCTTCAGGGTCGATTTCTGCTTTTTGCTGGTAGTCTTCCCACGTCCAGCCTTTTGGCAGATAGCCGTGGAGCGGATCGTGGGCGCTGGTCTGGTCCGTAACCAGGTCCGGACGCACGCCGCGCGCGACCAGTTCAGGAAGGATATCCGCCGCGTTGCCGCACAGGGCAACCGACACCGCTTTTCCTTCGGCGGTGTAGCGTTTGATGCGCGCCAGTGCGTCATCGAGGTTGTCGGCCTGTTCATCGACGTAACGGGTACGCAGACGGAAATCAATGCGGCTCTGCTGGCATTCAATGTTCAGCGAACACGCGCCCGCCAGCGTTGCGGCCAGCGGCTGGGCACCGCCCATGCCGCCCAGTCCGGCGGTAAGCACCCAGCGGCCTTTCAGCGAGCCGTTATAGTGCTGACGCCCCGCTTCCACGAAGGTTTCATAGGTGCCCTGCACAATCCCCTGGCTGCCGATGTAGATCCAGCTGCCAGCGGTCATCTGGCCGTACATGGCCAGCCCTTTCGCGTCCAGCTCGTTAAAGTGCTCCCACGTCGCCCAGTGCGGCACCAGGTTGGAGTTAGCAATCAGCACCCGTGGCGCATTTTTATGGGTTTTGAATACGCCGACCGGCTTGCCGGACTGCACCAGCAGCGTTTCGTCGTTTTCGAGATTCGTCAAAGAGTCGACAATGGCGTCATAGCACGCCCAGTTGCGCGCGGCGCGGCCAATACCGCCGTAGACCACCAGCTCGTGGGGATTTTCAGCCACCTCAGGATCGAGGTTGTTCATCAACATGCGCAGCGGTGCTTCGGTGAGCCAGCTTTTTGCGGTGAGCGTGGTGCCGCGCGGGGCGCGGACATCCTGCTTGCGGTATTTATCTGACGACATTGTGTGTTCCTCATTCGGGACAGGTGATGCATTTAGATATACTTGTATAGACAAGCACACACAAGGCCGGATTTAACAAAAAAGATACAATTTTGCTATATTGCGTTAGCGATCACGCTTATAAAACTTATGACATAAAATGGCCCTGTAACCGGTAGCGATCCCCCGGGAACAGCAGCTTCGCATGCGACACAATGTGCGTGGACGACCAGGTTCGACGGCGGATCAGCAGGCAGGGATCGTGCTCTTTAATGCGCAACAGCTCGCACTCCTGCGGGGTCGCACGCACGGCCTCCACGATATGCTCCCCTTCCGTCAGCGGGGCGACGAGCGAGAGATACGCATGCGGCGTGGTTTGGGTGTAATCCTGGTTCAGGTAGTCCGGTATCCGCTCCGCGTTGACGCAGCGATCCTCAATCTGGACCGGAATGTCGTTCTCATAATGCACCATCACCGAATGAAAAATTCGCGTGCCCTCTTTAACGTTCAGCTCGATGGCCTGCTCGGCGCTGGCCTGCGTCTCTTCAAGCACCAGCACCTCGCAGTGGTGCTGATGGTTACGGGCGGCAATTTCATCGGCAATGCTGCGGATTTCAAACAGCGCCGACTGCCCTTTGGGCTCGGCCACGAAGGTCCCGACGCCCTGCAAACGCACCAGCAATCCCTCATCGGTAAGTTCCCGCAGCGCCCGGTTGATGGTCATCCGGCTAAAGCCAAACTGTGCGACCAGTTCGGCTTCGGAGGGAATACGATCGTGCGGACGCCAGACGCCGGCAGCAATTTTTTCGCTGATCGCCTTTTTCACCTTCTCATAAAAAGGTGCGGGTGGGCTGGAGGGTTGCTGCGGTGAGCGTGAAAACATGCTGACTCCTGTAATGTGGTTATGCCCACCAGTGAGCAATTTGCCAGGCCAGTCGGGCTGCAAGTTTCGCCCCCTGACCGTCCCGGTCGTAGTGCGGATTATATTCCACCAGATCCGCCGCCTGTAGTTTACCGCTTCGGCAGATACGCTCAATCACTGGTAACAGATCCAGCGCCGGGATCCCCAACGCCGCAGGGGCCGACACGGCGGGCATTTCTGCGGCGGGCAGCACATCGAGGTCAACGGTAAGATAAACCCGATCTGCCTGCGCAAGCACGCTATCCAGCGCGGATAACGCGTCGCGGCGAAAATCAAGATCTTCAACCAGCGTAACGTTCAGCCGCCCGGCTTCCTCCCACAGCGCCTGAGTATTCGCCGCGCGGCTGACCCCCAGGCAGGCGTAGAGAAAGTCCCGCGACTGCGACGCGCAGTACTGCGCCAGCTGGCGGAACGGCGTGCCGGAGGTGGCCCGCTCGGCCTTGCGCAAATCGAGGTGCGCATCCAGGTTAATCACCGCAACGCGATCCTGTGGAAAAGCGTCCAGTACGCCGCGCCCGTGCGCCCAGGCGGTTTCATGTCCACCGCCGAAAACAAGAGTACGCATCCCGGATTGCTGGCACGCGGTTATGGCCTCGCTCAGCGCCTGCTGAGCCGCCTCCAGCGCGTTGCCCTCAACGTAAATGGAGCCCATATCCACGAGGCGCGCATGTCCCTGATGGCTTGCCATGTTCGCCAGCGCGCCGCGCAATGCATCGGGCGCCCGTGCAGCGCCGGGCCTGCCCTGGTTACGCTTAACCCCTTCATCACATTCAAAGCCCATCAGGGCGATGCCCGACGGTACGGGTGAAAAGCGTTCGCGCTGCTGTATGGTCTGGAAGAGACGTTTTGCGGTGCTGGACTCGGCGCTGTCGTCACGTCCCTGCCACACCTGAGGGGAAACGGGATGCCACAATTTCATGCTACCTGCCCCCGAAACACGCGTTGATATAAAGGATTCCGCCCCGGCTCATAAACCATCTCAACCGGATGGTCCGCCTCCCAGACGACGAAATCAGCCACATAACCCGCCCTTAACTGCCCGTGCGTCTCACCACGTCCTAACGCCTGCGCCGCATGACGCGTCACGCCAGCCCAGGCCTCTTCCGGCGTGAGGCCAAACTGGACGCAGGCCATGTTCATCGCAAGATGCAGGCTGGCAAACGGACTGGTGCCCGGGTTGTAGTCGGTGGCGACGGCCATCGGCACGCCCTGCTTTCTGAGCTGCGCCACCGGTGGACGCTGGCGCTCCTGAAGAAAATAGAACGCGCCGGGGAGCAATACCGCCACCGTACCGCTTTGCGCCATTGCCTGAATACCCGCGTCATCGAGATACTCAATATGATCGGCCGACAGCCCTTTATACTGGCTGACCAGCGCCGCACCGCCCAGATTCGACAGTTGCTCCACATGCCCTTTTACCGGAATACCGAGCGCGGTGGCGGCCCGGAACAGGCGCTCGGTTTGCGCCGGCGTAAAGCCAACGTTTTCACAAAACACGTCCACCGCTTCAAACAACTCCTTTTGCCACAGCGCGGGCACGATCTGCTCACAGACCAGCGTCAGATAAGCATCCGGATCCTGTCGGTACTCCGCGGGGACGGCGTGCGCGGCCAGCAGCGTCGGGCTGATATCGACCTGATTGTTCAGGCTGAGCTGGCGGGCAACCCGCAGCATTTTCTCTTCGGCTTCGGCATTCAGTCCGTATCCCGATTTGATTTCAACGGTCGTTACGCCTTCATTCATCAGCCGCTGGAGCCGCTGCTGTGCCACGGTCAGCAGCGTTTCCGGCGAACTGTTGCGGGTGGCCGTGACCGTGGCGTTAATGCCGCCGCCCTGCTCGCTGATACGCTGATACGACACGCCGTTAAGCCGTTGCTCCCATTCCGCTGCGCGATCGCCGCCGAACACCAGATGGGTGTGGCAATCAATCAGGCCGGGTGTCACCAGACGTCCATGGAGATCGACACACTGGGAATGCCCGGAGGGAACCTCTGAATCAGGGATAACGGCCAGGATCGTCTGGCCGCGCACGACGAGGGCATGATGCTCCTTCAGGCCATAGGGTTCCGGCTCGCCTGCGGCCAGGGTTGCCAGTCGCGCATTTCGCCATATCACATCGTCGGGATGAAGCTGCTGCATGTGCCTTCCACTTGTCATGGGTTGTATAGACATTTATTTTCATCTGTCGCCTGCTGTCAACCGCCTTGTGGGAAAATGTTATTTATTTGTGATGACTTTCCCGTCACCTCAGGGCAAAAATGCAACTTTTGCCCTTTTTATCTTCCCGTTTCGCTCAACTTAGTATAAAAAAGCAGGCTATTTCGTCTATCCAGATAAGACTTGCATACCCAGGAGCATTACCTTGACTATATCCAGGATTTCCCGTCTGGCGTTGGCACTTGCCTTTGGCGTGACTTTATCCGCTTGCAGTTCAACTCCACCGGATCAGCAACCTTCTGAGCAGGTTGCTCCGGGCACCGCTTCCCGTCCGATCCTGTCAGCGGATGAAGCGAAGAACTTCACCCGTGCGCACTACTTCTCGGCGATGGATCCTAATGCAGCCCCGTGGACGCCTTCTTCTATTAATCTGCCGAAACAGCCAGACTTCGTCGTGGGTCCGGCCGGGGCGCAGGGCGTGACGCACACCTCCATTCAGGCAGCCGTGGATGCTGCCATTACCAAACACAGCGCATCTCGTCAGTACATTGCCATCCTGCCGGGTGAATACGAAGGAACCGTTTACGTTCCTGCCGCGCCGGGAAGCATTACGCTTTACGGCCTGGGTGAAAAAGCGGTCGACGTGAAAATTGGCCTGGCGATTGATTCCGAAATCGACAGTACCACCTGGCGTCATCTGGTGAACCCGGCCGGTAAATACATGCCAGGTAAACCGGCGTGGTATATGTTTGATAACTGCCAGAGCAAGCGTGCCGCCACCATTGGCGTGATGTGCTCTGCGGTATTCTGGTCACAGAACAACGGCCTGCAATTGCAGAACCTGACCATTCAGAACACCCTGGGGGACAGCGTTGACGCGGGTAATCACCAGGCCGTGGCGCTGCGCAGCGATGGCGACAAGGTACAGATTAACAACGTCAATATTCTGGGCCGCCAGAACACCTTCTTCGTGACCAACAGCGGCGTGCAGAACACCCTTCAGAACAACCGTCTGACGCGTACTCTGGTGACCAACAGCTACGTTGAAGGCGACGTGGATATGGTCTCTGGCCGCGGTGCGGTGGTGTTTGAGAACACCGATTTCCGCGTGGTGAATTCACGTACTCAGCAGGAAGGTTACGTGTTCGCGCCGGCCACGCAGTCCAACCTGTTCTATGGTTTCCTGGCCGTGAATAGCCGCTTTACTGCGGCTGGCGATGGCGTTGCCCAGCTTGGTCGCTCTCTGGACGTAGACTCTGCCACCAATGGCCAGGTCGTGATCCGCGACAGCGTGATTAATGAAGGCTTTAACATGGCGAAACCGTGGGCGGATGCGGCGATCTCGAAACGTCCATTCTCCGGCAACACGGGCACGGTGGATGATAAAGAGAACGTGCAGCGCAACCTGAACGACGCTAACTTCAACCGCATGTGGGAATACAACAACCGCGGTCTGGGCAGTAAAGTGGTTGCTGAGCCGAAGCAGTAAGCTGTTTTGCCGGGTGGCGGCTTCGCCTTACCCGGCCTACTCCAGACATAAAAAAACCTCGCATGGGCGAGGTTTTTTTTCGTCTGCGGATCAGTGCGCGTTAATCACAACCCACATTGGACCTTGTCCGACCGCATAGCGGCCTTTCTCTTCCAGCAGCCCCTGCACGCCTGTGATTTCATACAGCGCGATGTGGTGGGATTTCTGCCCCGCAGCAATCAGGTATTTGCCGCTGTGGTCGACGTTAAAGCCGCGCGGCTGGGTTTCTGTCGGCTGGAAGCCTTCAACTGCCAGGACGCTGCCGTCTTCTGAGACGCTGAACACAGTGATCAGGCTGGAGGTACGATCGCAGGCATACAGGTGACGGCCATCCGGCGTGATATGAATGTCTGCCGCCCAACGCGTGTCGGAGAAGTCAGATGGCATCATATCCAGCGTCTGTACGCACTCAATCTGCCCGTTAGGATCTTTCAGTTCCCACACGTCTACCGAGCTGTTCAGCTCGTTAACGACATAGGCATACTGCTGATTAGGGTGGAAGACCATGTGGCGCGGGCCTGCCCCTTCCACGGTGGTGACTTCCGCCGGGCTTTGCGCGACCAGATGGCCGTCATCGCTCAGGGTAAACAGGCAGATGCGATCCTGCTTCAGCGCGGGCACCCACAGCGTACGGTTATCCGGCGAGATGTTGGCGGAGTGGCATCCTTCGAGCCCTTCGACCACGTCGACGGTTTCAACGGGAATACCGTCTTCCAGGCGGGTAACGCTCACGCAACCTGCATTGTAGGAGCCGCTGAAGATAAAGTTGCCTTTGTGGTCGGTAGAAATATGGGTCGGGCTGCCCGGCAGCGGGGCTTCTGCGGTATAGGTCAGGGCGCCATCATCCGGGGAGATTCGGTAGGCCAGCACGCGGAATTCCGGGCGCACGCCGACATAAAGAAAACGTTTATCCGGGCTGACGACCATCGGCTGAACCTGGCCTGGCACATCAACAACCTGAACCAGCGTAAGCGAACCTTCTGTATTCAAACGCCAGACATGGATCTGCTGACTTTCAGGACTGGCGGTATAAACGGTTTGTTTCATGAATACTCCTGATTATTTTTTAACGGTGAATGCTGAATTGTAGTCCGGGATTTTGCAGGGTTCCGCTCTCGGTGTACCATCCCGACAGACCTTAAATTCAACGTTAACCCGGAAGAAAAAATGACCTCGCGAGTGATTGCACTGGATTTAGACGGAACACTGCTTACCCCGCAGAAAACCTTGCTCCCCTCTTCCCTTGAAGCCCTCAAACGAGCCCAGGAAGCGGGGTATCAACTCCTCATCGTAACGGGTCGACATCACGTTGCCATTCATCCTTTTTATCAGGCACTGGGCTTAGATACACCTGCAATTTGCTGTAATGGCACCTATTTGTATGATTATCAGGCAAAAAAGGTTTTAACCTCCGATCCGCTTCCTGTTTCTCAGGCACTGCAATTGATTGATTTACTGGATGAGCACGCAATTCATGGCCTGATGTATGTGGATAACGCCATGCTGTATGAACGCCCTACCGGTCATGTGATTCGCACCAGCAACTGGGCTCTGTCCCTGCCGGAAGCGCAGCGTCCGGTGTTCACTCAGGTTGCCTCCCTGCGCCGGGCGGCGGAAGACGTTGAGGCTATCTGGAAATTTGCCCTGACCGATGAGGATACCAGCAAACTCAATACCTTCGCGAAGCATGTCGAGCATACGCTGGGTCTGGAATGTGAATGGTCCTGGCACGATCAGGTGGATATCGCCCGCAAAGGCAACAGCAAAGGCAAACGTCTGACCCAGTTCGTTGAATCTCAGGGCGGATCGATGCGGGACGTGATTGCCTTTGGCGATAACTATAACGACATCAGCATGCTGGAAGCCGCCGGCACGGGCGTGGCGATGGGCAACGCCGATGACGCGGTGAAAGCGCGTGCTGACGTAGTAATTGGCGATAACACCACCGACAGCATCGCGCAGTTTATCTATACCCACCTGCTGTAATCAGGCGGTGATGGAGACGCTCTTGATTTGCGCGTAAAGCCACAGGCCAGGCCTGATGCCTAACTCATCCCTGGCCCACGGGCTGATGCGCGCCCACAGCGTTCTGCTGCCCACTTCCAGCTGCACTTCTACCTGGCCGTTATCATCAAAACACTGCGCCACTTTTGCGCGCAACACATTGCGGATACTGGTTTGCAACGGCGGTTGCAGGACCAGTGAGACATCTGACGCCTGAATGCGGATGCGTAACGTCGACTGAATCGGCGTGTCGATTTTGTTAACCCACAGATGCTGATCGCCCAGCGCCAGGGCGGTCATCGCATAGTGCGGATGGTGCTCCAGTACGCTCACCTTCAGAATGCTGCTCTGCTGCTCCTTTGGCAGCCACGGGTGCATAACGCTACTGCCCCACACCTCTTCCAGATTGCCGAAGGCCTTCACCCTCCCCGCTTCCAGCACCAGCACTTTATCGGCCAGATGTAAGATCTCATCCAGCGAATGGCTGACGTACAGCATGGGCACGTTGATTTCCCGCGCCAGACGTTGCAGGTAAGGCAGCAGCTCGCGCTTGCGCGGAATATCCAGCGAGGCCAGCGGCTCATCCAGCAGCAGCAGTTCCGGCGCGGTTAACAGAGCGCGGCCAATCGCCACGCGCTGTTTTTCGCCGCCCGACAGCGAAGAAGGCAGACGATCCAGCAGCGATTCGATACCCAGCAGCGCCACCAGCTTATCGAACTGTCCGGCCATGCTTTTTGCCATGCCGTAGCGCAGGTTACCGCGCACGCTGTAGTGTGGAAACAGGCGCGCATCCTGAAATACATAGCCGATGCGGCGCTTGTCCGGTGACAGGCATACCTTCTTTTCCGCGTCGTTTAAGACGCGGTTATTTAACACAATGCGGCCAGACTGGGGGCGCGTCAGGCCGCTAATCGCATTTATCAGCGACGTTTTTCCCGCCCCGGAAACGCCAAAAATCGCGGTGATACCGCTGGCAGGCAGCGTTTCGTTCAGCGTCAGGGTGTGGTTGCCCAGGGTTTGCGTAAAGTTGAGTTCCAGCATCACGGTTTCCCCATCCGTTCACGGCTGAGGCGCGCCAGCCACTCCGACACCAGCAGCGAGACCAGCGCGAGCACAATCGAAATAATACACAGCCGGGCCGCCGCACCTTCGCCGCCCGGCGTCTGAATCAGGGTATACATCGCCGACGGGATGGTCCGTGTCTCGCCCGGAATGTTTGATACAAAAGTAATAGTCGCACCAAACTCGCCCAGCGAGCGGGCGAAGGCCAGCACCGTACCGACGATAATGCCCGGTAACGTGAGCGGCAGGGTGATGGTCAGAAATACCCGCCAGCGGCCTGCGCCCAGCGTGCGGGCGGCCTGTTCCAGCCGGATATCCACCGCTTCCAGCGCCAGACGGATAGCGCGCACCATCAGCGGGAAAGACATCACCGCCGCGGCAAGCACCGCGCCGCGCCAGCTGAAAGCAAAGGTCAGGCCAAACCAGTCGTACAACCATTCGCCGATAACGCCGCGTCGCCCCATGGAGATCAGCAGCAGATAACCGACCACCACAGGCGGCAAGACGAGCGGAAGATGAAGAACACTGTCGAGCAGGGCTTTGCCTGGAAACTTCACGCGAACCAGTAACCAGGCAAAGAACACCCCAAAGGGCAAACTCAGCGCAACCGCCAGGGAAGAGACTTTCAGGCTCAGCAGCACGGCCTGCCATTCAGGTTCGGTCAATATCATTGGTGAGTCGTAAATCCGTAACGTTTAAAGATAGCGGACGCTTCCGGCCCCTTCAGGTAGTCAACGAAGGCCGTCACGGTCGCATTTTTATGTCCATCAACTATCGCAACAGGATATTCCACTTTCTTATGCGAGTCTTCCGGGAAGGTACCCACTACCTTCACGCCTTTACTGGCGACGGCATCGGAGCCGTAAACAATCCCGAGCGGGGCTTCGTTACGCTCCACCAGCGCCAGCGCGCCACGCACATCTTCTGCGGGTGCCAGCTTAGGCGATAAGGTCTCCCATGCGCCCAGCTTTTGCAGCGCTTCCTTCGCATAAATTCCGGCAGGAACATGCTCCGGATCGCCCACCGCCAGACGGCCACCGTTCAGCAGACGGGTCCAGTCCGTCTGTTTGTTAATGGCAATGTCGCCCTGCTTGCTGTTTGCGGGCGCGACCACCACCAGGCTATTGCCCAGCAGCGTTTCGCGGGTAGCCGTTTCAACAGACTTCTTGTCCACCGCGTAATCCATCCATTTCTGATCGGCAGAGATGAACAGATCCGCAGGCGCCCCCGCTTCGATCTGGCGGGCCAGCGTGGAAGAGGAGGCAAATGACGAGACAACCTCGACGTTTTTCTCTTTTTTGTATTCCGCAGCAATATCCTGCATCGCGTTAGTCAGCGACGCCGCCGCAAAGACCGTGATTTTTCCTTCATCCGCCAGCGCGTGGCCGGTGAGTGAGAGTGTCAGCGTTGCCCCTGCGAAAAGGCGTACCCATGAACGTGCCATTTGAAGCTCCTGTGCGTTTCGTTATATACAAATAAATATAACGATATATCACAGGCGTTCATAGCGTTAAATCGTACCCATTAGTGCGTAAACTCAAGGAACGTTGTAAAAGATATCGGCGGGAGAGAAATAAACTTGAGAGCAAAACGCCCGGACTGACCGGGCGTTTTGGAGGAAATCATTGCTGCTTTTTAGGCTGGTCACGACCATGACCAATGTTCGAAAAGACGTTGAACACTTCACCCAGGCCGTAGATGGCACCGAGGATGATAGCCATCACTACTGGCACCATGATTACCGCGAATACCAGACTTTTCAACAACTCTAACATGGTTTTCTCCAGATCTTGTGAACGGCTTATTCTACCCTGAAAAGTAAGAAAAACATCCCCTTTTGTGCGGTGCGCTTTTCGCATCAGGGCATTTGGGTCACAATAGCCTTTTTGCCGGGACACCGTTATGCAGGCTGAAATTCTCCTCACCCTACGCCTTCAGCAGAAGCTTTTCGCCGATCCGCGACGCATCGCCCTGTTAAAACAAATAGAACAAACTGGCTCGATTAGCCAGGGCGCCAAAAACGCCGGTATCAGCTATAAAAGCGCCTGGGATGCGATTAACGACATGAACACCCTGAGCGAACAAACGCTGGTTGACCGCGCCACAGGCGGAAAAGGCGGCGGCGGCGCCGTGTTGACGCGTTACGGGCAACGTCTGATCCAGCTCTACGATTTACTGGCGCAGATCCAGCAAAAAGCCTTTGATGTGTTGAGCGATGACGACAATCTGCCGCTGGACAGCCTGCTGGGCGCCATCTCCCGTTTCTCATTACAGACCAGCGCCCGCAATCAGTGGTTTGGTACGGTGACGGGACGCGACCATTCGCAGGTGCAGGAGCATATTGAGATCCTGCTCGCGGACGGTACGACGCGCCTTAAAGCCGCCATCACCGCGCAAAGCGGTCAGCGCCTCGGGCTGAATGAAGGTCAGAAGGTGCTGGTATTACTTAAAGCGCCCTGGATCGGCATCGCGCTGAACCCTGAGCAGGCCGCAGAGGCCGACAACCAGCTACGCGGTGAAATCAGCCACATTGAACGCGGCGCAGAACAGTGTGAAGTGCTGATGACCCTGCCGGATGGACAGTCGCTCTGCGCCACCGTTCCGGTGAACGACGCGGCTGAATTAGTCGAAGGTGCTGTGGTGACCGCATATTTCAATGCTGACCGGGTAATTATCGCCACATTATGCTAAGCGCATTGACAACCCTGACGACTCTGGGTATCCCTGACATCTGTTGCTGCAAAAAATGGGATAACACATGTCATCATTGCATATTTCGCAAGGCACGTTTCGTCTTAGCGATACCCGTACCTTATCGCTGCCAGAGTTAACCTTGCGCGCCGGAGAAAGCTGGGCGTTTGTGGGCACGAACGGCAGCGGAAAATCGGCGCTGGCCCGCGCCCTGGCGGGTGAATTAACCCAGCTGGAGGGTGAGCGTCGGTGCACGTTTACCCGGCTGACGCGCCTTTCCTTCGAACAGCTGCAAAAGCTGGTCAGCGATGAGTGGCAGCGTAACAATACTGATTTGCTCAGCCCCGGTGAAGAAGATACCGGCCGCACGACGGCGGAGATTATCCAGGATGAAATCAAAGACCCTGTCCGCTGCCAGCAGCTGGCGGAGCAATTTGGCATTACCGCCCTGCTTAACCGCCGTTTCAAATACCTTTCTACCGGCGAGACGCGCAAAACGCTACTTTGCCAGGCGCTGATGAGCGAGCCGGAACTCCTGATTCTGGATGAACCGTTTGACGGGCTGGATGTGCAATCCCGCGCGCAGCTGGCCGCGTTGCTGGCAACGCTTAACCAGCAGGGATACACGCTTGTGCTGGTCCTTAACCGCTTTGATGAGATCCCTGATTTTGTCCATTATGCGGGCGTGCTGGCTGACTGTAGCCTGACCGAAACCGGCGAGAAAGCCGGACTGCTCCGGCAGGCGCTGATTGCGCAGCTGGCGCACAGCGAAAAGCTGGACGGTATCGCCCTGCCGGAGCCGGATGCGCCATCGGCGCGACACGGGCTTGATCCCGATCAGCCGCGCATCGTGCTGCGCGATGGCGTGGTTGCCTACGACGATCGCCCTGTTCTTAATCACCTCAGCTGGACGGTTAATCCCGGTGAGCACTGGCAGATCGTCGGCCCCAACGGGGCGGGTAAATCCACGCTGCTGAGCCTGATCACCGGGGATCATCCGCAGGGATACAGCAACGATCTGACCCTCTTCGGTCGTCGCCGCGGCAGCGGGGAAACCATCTGGGATATCAAAAAGCATATCGGCTATGTCAGCAGCAGCCTGCATCTGGACTACCGCGT
This sequence comes from Enterobacter cloacae complex sp. P24RS, assembly GCF_014982165.1. Taxonomy (NCBI): domain Bacteria; kingdom Pseudomonadati; phylum Pseudomonadota; class Gammaproteobacteria; order Enterobacterales; family Enterobacteriaceae; genus Enterobacter; species Enterobacter cloacae complex sp. P24RS. The sequence continues at coordinate 177,988 of NZ_JADCKU010000007.1, read as the reverse complement.
GAGCACCACGGTGCGCAACGTGATCCTGTCCGGCTTCTTTGATTCTATCGGTATTTATCAGGCGGTATCGGACAAGCAGCACAAGCTGGCGCAGGAGTGGCTGGATATTCTGGGCATGGATCATCGGGTAGCCGATGCGCCCTTCCACAGCCTGTCGTGGGGGCAGCAGCGGCTGGCATTGATCGTCCGCGCGCTGGTCAAACACCCTACGTTGCTGATCCTGGACGAACCGTTGCAGGGACTGGATCCGCTTAACCGACAGCTGATCCGCCGCTTTGTGGATGTACTGATTAGCGAAGGTGAAACCCAGTTGCTGTTTGTCTCCCACCATGCTGAAGACGCCCCGTCCTGCATGACCCATCGGCTGGAATTTGTGCCTGACGGCGAGCATTACCGCTACCTGCTGAGCAAAATCGATTAACCCGTGGAGGGCGCCGCCCTCCGCTTTTCAGACAACCCGCAACAATACTTCTCTATCTCTTTGATCTAAAATGCACGAAGTCTGTGAAAAAGCGCGTGTGAAATCCTGTGTAAACGATACCACTATTTTATCCCATGTCACACTTTTCGCGTCTCTGATATGCTATGGTTAATTCATACCATAAGCCTAATGGAGCGAAATATGCGAGTTCTGGTAACAGGTGGTAGCGGTTACATAGGTAGTCATACCTGTGTGCAACTGCTGCAAAGCGGTCACGACGTCGTCATTCTTGATAACCTGTGCAACAGTAAGCGCAGCGTGCTGCCGGTCATTGAACGCCTTGCGGGAAAACAGCCGACTTTCGTGGAAGGCGATATTCGCAATGAAGCATTGATGACTGAAATCCTTCACGATCACGCGATTGAAACCGTTATCCACTTCGCAGGCCTGAAAGCGGTGGGCGAATCGGTAGCAAAACCGCTTGAGTACTACGACAACAACGTCAACGGTACCCTGCGTCTGATCTCCGCCATGCGTGCGGCAAACGTGAAAAACTTTATCTTCAGCTCCTCCGCGACCGTCTACGGCGACCAGCCAAAAATTCCTTACGTTGAAAGCTTCCCGACCGGTACGCCGCAAAGCCCGTATGGCAAAAGCAAGCTGATGGTGGAGCAGATCCTGACCGACCTGCAAAAAGCCCAGCCTGAGTGGAGCATTGCGCTGCTGCGCTACTTCAACCCGGTTGGCGCGCATCCGTCAGGCGACATGGGCGAAGATCCGCAGGGCATTCCTAATAACCTGATGCCGTATATCGCGCAGGTGGCCGTGGGGCGTCGCGACTCACTGGCGATTTTTGGTAACGATTATCCCACCGAAGACGGCACCGGCGTGCGCGATTACATTCACGTGATGGATCTGGCCGACGGCCACGTGGCGGCGATGCAGCAGCTGGCAGATAAACCGGGCGTGCATATTTACAACCTCGGCGCCGGCGTCGGCAGCAGCGTGCTGGATGTGGTGAATGCCTTCAGCAAAGCCTGCGGCAAGCCGGTGAACTACCACTTCGCGCCGCGCCGCGATGGCGATCTTCCGGCTTACTGGGCCGATGCCTCCAAAGCGGATAAAGAGCTTAACTGGCGTGTCACCCGCACGCTCGATGAAATGGCACAGGATACCTGGCACTGGCAGTCACGCCATCCGCAGGGCTATCCGGATTAAGGATTTGTCATGACGCAATTTAATCCCGTCGATCACCCGCATCGTCGTTTTAACCCGCTCAGCGGGCAATGGATTTTAGTTTCACCGCATCGCGCCAAGCGCCCCTGGCAGGGGGCGCAAGAGACGCCTGCAAAACAGACGCTGCCACAGCACGATCCGGACTGCTTCCTCTGTCCGGGCAACACGCGCGTGACGGGCGATAAAAACCCGGACTACAAGGGCACCTTCGTTTTCACAAACGATTTCGCGGCGCTGATGACCGACACGCCGGACGCGCCGGAAAATCACGACCCGCTGATGCGCTGCGAAAGCGCCCGCGGCACCAGCCGCGTGATCTGCTTCTCTCCCGACCACAGCAAAACGCTGCCGGAGATGAGCGTTGAGGCGCTGAAAGAGGTTGTCAGCACCTGGCAGGCGCAAACGGCGGAGCTGGGCCAGACCTATCCGTGGGTGCAGGTGTTTGAAAACAAAGGCGCGGCGATGGGCTGCTCTAACCCGCACCCGCACGGCCAGATCTGGGCGAACAGCTTCCTGCCGAACGAAGCCGAACGTGAAGACCGGCTGCAAAAAGCCTATTTCGCAGAGAACGGGTCGCCGATGCTGGTGAATTACACCCAGCGTGAGCTGGCGGACGGCAGCCGCACCGTGGTGGAAACCGAGCACTGGCTTGCCGTGGTGCCGTACTGGGCGGCGTGGCCGTTTGAAACGCTGCTGCTGCCAAAAGCCCACGTCCAGCGCATTACCGACCTCAGCGACGCGCAGAAAGACGACCTTGCCCTGGCGCTGAAAAAACTGACCAGCCGTTACGATAACCTCTTCCAGTGCTCCTTCCCTTACTCCATGGGCTGGCACGGCGCGCCGTTTAACGGCGAACAGAATCAACACTGGCAGTTGCATGCGCATTTCTACCCGCCGCTGCTGCGCTCAGCAACGGTACGTAAATTCATGGTGGGCTATGAAATGCTGGCGGAAACCCAGCGCGACCTGACGGCGGAACAGGCGGCAGAACGTCTGCGTGCCGTTAGCGACGTCCATTACCGCGAATCAGGAGTCTAAAAATGAATCTGAAAGATAAAACACAATCCCTGTTTGCTGAAAAATTTGGCTACCCTGCCACCCACGTTATTCAGGCGCCAGGCCGCGTTAATTTAATTGGCGAGCACACCGACTATAACGACGGTTTTGTGCTGCCCTGTGCCATTGACTACCAGACGGTGATCGGCTGCGCGAAACGTTCAGATCGTATGGTGCGGGTGATCGCCGCGGATTACGGCAACGAAATGGACGAATTTTCCCTCGACGCGCCGATCGTGACCCACGACAGCCAGCAGTGGTCGAACTATGTGCGCGGCGTGGTGAAGCATCTTCTGAAGCGTAACAAGGATTTCGGCGGGGCCGATCTGGTTATCAGCGGCAACGTGCCGCAGGGAGCAGGATTAAGCTCTTCTGCATCGCTGGAAGTGGCGGTCGGCACCGTCTTCCAGCAGCTTTATCATCTGCCGCTGGACGGCGCGCAGATCGCCCTCAACGGTCAGGAAGCGGAAAACCAGTTCGTGGGCTGCAACTGCGGCATTATGGATCAGCTTATTTCCGCGCTGGGCAAGAAAGAGCATGCGTTGCTGATTGACTGCCGCTCGCTCGGCACCAAAGCGGTTCCGCTGCCAAAAGGTGCGGCGGTGGTGATCATCAACAGTAACTTCAAACGCACCCTGGTGGGCAGCGAGTACAACACCCGCCGCGAGCAGTGTGAAACCGGCGCGCGCTTCTTCCAGCAGCCGGCCCTGCGTGATGTTTCTCTCGATGAATTTAACAAGGTTGCCCACGAGCTGGATCCGGTCGTAACGAAGCGCGTGCGTCACGTGCTGACGGAAAATGCCCGTACCGTAGAAGCCGCCTCCGCGCTGGCGAAAGGTGACCTGAAGCGCATGGGCGAACTGATGGCAGAATCGCATGCCTCCATGCGCGACGATTTCGAAATCACCGTGCCGCAAATCGACACCCTGGTTGAAATTGTAAAAGCCACGATTGGCGACAAAGGCGGCGTGCGTATGACCGGCGGTGGGTTTGGCGGCTGCGTCGTCGCCCTGGTGCCGGAAGAGCTGGTCCCTGCCGTTCAGGACGCCGTGGCGAAACAGTACGAAGCCAAAACGGGCATCAAAGAAACTTTCTATGTCTGCAAAGCATCACAAGGAGCCGGACAGTGCTAAACGAAATACCTACACTCGCACCGGATGGTCTGCCGTATCGCCTGTTAACCCTGCGCAACAGCGCCGGGATGGTGGTTACGCTGATGGACTGGGGCGCAACCCTACTTTCTGCCCGCGTCCCCATGCCTGACGGCAGCGTGCGCGAAACCCTGCTCGGCTGCGCATCCCCCGAGCAGTATATTGAGCAAAACGCTTTTCTTGGCGCGTCCATAGGCCGCTACGCCAACCGCATCGCCAGAAGCCGGTTTGAGCTGGACGGCGTAGAATATTCCCTGCTTTCAAGCCAGGGTGAAAATCAGCTGCACGGCGGTCCGGAAGGGTTTGATAAACGCCGCTGGAAGATTGTGCAGCAAAATGACGGTGAGGTCTGGTTCTCTCTGGACTCCCTCGACGGTGACCAGGGCTTCCCGGGCAATCTGACCGCAACCGCGCGCTTCACCCTGACCGGGGATAATCGCATCGCTATTGAGTACCGCGCGACGGTCGACAAGCCGTGCCCGGTTAACCTGACTAACCACGCTTACTTCAACCTTGACGGCAACCAGACCGATGTCCGTAACCACAAACTCCAGATCCTGGCGGACGCGTATCTGCCGGTCGATGAGATGGGTATCCCGTACCAGGGGCTGAAACCGGTAAGCGGCAATAGCTTTGATTTCCGTCAGCCGAAAACCATCGCCCAGGATTTTCTGAGTAATGACGATCAGCGCAAGGTGAAAGGCTACGACCACGCTTTCCTGTTGCAGGCGAAAGGCGATCTTTCTCAACCTGCCGCACAGGTCTGGTCCGCGGATGAGAAGTTACAGATGACGGTCTACACCACCGCCCCTGCCCTTCAGTTCTACTCCGGCAACTACCTGGAGGGCACCACGGCGCGTGAACATAACGACTACGCCGCCTGGCAAGGTCTGGCGCTGGAGAGCGAATTCCTGCCGGACAGCCCTAACCATCCAGAATGGCCGCAGCCGGACTGCGTACTGCGTCCGGGTGAAGAGTACACGAGCGTCACCGAGTATCATTTCATTCCGCGCGCTTAACGCCCGGCGGCGCTGCGCCTGCACGGGCCTATGAATGCAGGCCGGATAAGCGAAGCGCCGTCCGGCAAAAAAGCCAGGCCCTCACCGCGAGGGCTTTTTTATCTCCGCTTGCTGAAAATAGCGGCGATCGCAGACAAAATCATAACCCTGGATTCACATGCATCTTACACTCTCCAACTATTTTCGCTATGGTTAGGGTTAAGCGTTGCTGCTGGCACAGTCACGGCAATATAATGAGAATTGTTATCATTCAAAATGCTTGAGGAGTAAGAAATGGCTAATACTAAGCTTGTCCTGGTGCGCCACGGCGAAAGCCAGTGGAACAATGAAAACCGCTTCACCGGCTGGTATGACGTTGATCTGTCCGAGAAAGGCGTGAGCGAAGCAAAAGCGGCAGGTAAACTGCTGAAAGAAGAAGGCTTCACCTTTGACTTTGCTTACACCTCTGTGCTGAAACGTGCCATCCATACCCTGTGGAACGTTCTGGACGAGCTGGATCAGGCCTGGCTGCCGGTTGAGAAATCCTGGAAACTGAACGAGCGTCACTACGGTGCGCTGCAAGGTCTGAACAAAGCGGAAACCGCAGAGAAATACGGTGACGAGCAGGTTAAGCAGTGGCGTCGCGGTTTCGCGGTAACGCCTCCAGAGCTGAGCAAAGATGACGAGCGCTACCCGGGTCACGATCCGCGCTACGCGAAGCTGACTGAGGCTGAACTGCCACAGACCGAAAGCCTGGCGCTGACCATCGACCGCGTGGTGCCTTACTGGAACGAAACCATTCTGCCGCGCCTGAAAAGCGGCGAGCGCGTTATTATCGCTGCTCACGGTAACTCCCTGCGCGCGCTGGTGAAATACCTGGACAACATGGGTGAAGATGAGATCCTCGAGCTGAACATCCCTACCGGCGTACCGCTGGTGTACGAGTTCGACGAGAACTTCAAACCTGTTAAACATTACTATCTGGGTAACGCCGACGAAATCGCTGCAAAAGCGGCGGCAGTGGCGAACCAGGGTAAAGCGAAATAATTTTCGCCGGACATAAAAAAAGCGTGGAGCAATCCACGCTTTTTTATTGCCCGCGACAGACTTAGCCGCGACGCGCTTTTACCGCATCCGCCAGCTGGCGCAGGATCGTATCGGTATCTTCCCAGCCAATGCAGGCATCCGTCACGCTCTTACCGTAGACCAGCGGTTCGCTGCCCTCAAGATTCTGGTTGCCTTCCACCAGATGGCTCTCGATCATCACCCCAATCACCGCGCGTTCACCGTTGGCGATTTGCTGACAAACATCTGCCCCGACTTCCATCTGCTTTTTGAACTGTTTGCTGGAGTTCGCATGGCTGAAATCGATCATCACCTGCGGCGCCAGTCCCGCTTTCTCCAGACCCGCCTTCACTTCCGCCACGTGTTTTGCGCTGTAGTTAGGCTCTTTACCGCCGCGCAGAATGATATGGCAGTCGCCGTTACCGCTGGTATTCACGATAGCCGAGTGGCCCCACTTGGTCACCGACAGGAAGCAGTGCGGCGCGCCAGCCGCATTGATGGCATCAATCGCGACCTTGATGGTGCCATCCGTGCCGTTTTTGAAGCCGACCGGGCATGAGAGACCAGACGCCAGCTCGCGGTGAACCTGAGATTCCGTGGTGCGCGCGCCGATGGCGCCCCAGCTCATCAGGTCAGCCAGATACTGCGGCGTGATCATATCCAGGAATTCTCCCGCCGCCGGCAGCCCGCTGTCGTTAATTTCCAGCAGCAGCTTACGCGCAATGCGCAGGCCATCGTTGATCTGGAAGCTGTTGTCCATGTGCGGATCGTTGATCAGCCCTTTCCAGCCCACGGTGGTACGCGGTTTTTCGAAATAGACGCGCATCACAATTTCCAGTTCGTCCTTCAGCTCTTCACGCAGGGTGAGCAGTCGTGACGCATACTCTTTGGCCGCAGCAGGATCGTGAATAGAGCACGGCCCGATCACCACCAGAAGACGATCGTCGCTACCTTTGAGGATCTTGTGGATCGCCTTGCGGGCATGAGACACCGTGTTGGCGGCATTTTCAGTGGCGGGGAATTTTTCAAGGAGCGCTACGGGAGGTAATAACTCATTGATCTCTTTAATACGTAAATCGTCGTTCTGATAATTCATCTTCTTTCCGGCTCTGCCATATCTTTAGTAATGAAAGCAATGCTTTCAATCTAACTTGTCGGCCTTGAAGTGTAAACGGGCTTTTACACTTCACGCAGATAATTCCTGGAATTCGCCTAAAATTCACCACAAAATAGCGAAAAATGAGATCTGGCCTAAACTTTTTATTTGTAACAGCTGAATTTAAATATTTATACGCGATTCCATTCTGCCCTCACGCAGAAATCCGGGATCTTTCGCCACTGAACAAGATGCACTGTTGGAGAATGTTATCCAGCGTAACGATAAGAACAGGAGCACCATGATGAAAATGACGAAACTGACTACGCTTTTCCTGACGGCAACCCTTACCCTGGCAAGCGGCAGCGTGCTGGCAGCCGATGCAGGTTCATCCGGCAGCAACGGTGACGCGAATGCTGCTGCCGAAGCAGGCCAGGTTGCGCCGGATGCAAAACAGAATATTGCGCCAAATAATGTTGATAACAGCAATATCAACACGGGCAATACTAACACCGGCGGTACGAATACCGGCACCATGAACCACGACGGCATGACCAACGATGAGGTTCATAAAAACTCGATGTGTAAAGACGGTAAATGTCCGGACCCCAATGACAAAGTGGGTAGCGATGCCAATACCAAAACGGACGGCACCACCCAGTAAGCCTGTCTAAGAAGAAATAAGGAGAGCGCATGCTCTCCTTTTTTATTTAAGCACTTAAAAACGCTACACTAAAAATAATAATAAATCAGGAAAGATATCATGGCGCATTCCCACTCCCATTCTCCCTCTTCCGGCGATGAAAACGCCAAACGGCTTCTGCTGGCATTTGCGGTCACCGCCACGTTTATGGTTATTGAGGTCATCGGTGGTCTTATTTCCGGCTCGCTGGCGCTGCTGGCCGATGCCGGACACATGCTTACCGATGCCGCGGCGCTGCTCTTCGCGCTGCTGGCCGTGCAGTTTGCCCGCCGCCCGCCCAATGCTCGCCACACGTTTGGCTGGCTCAGGCTGACCACGCTTGCCGCCTTTGTGAATGCGATTGCCTTAGTGGTGATTACCATACTCATCGTCTGGGAGGCTTTTCAGCGCTTTCGGCATCCTCAACCGGTAGCCGGGACAACGATGATGGTGATTGCCATTGCCGGCCTGGTTGCCAATATTCTGGCGTTCTGGATATTGCACCGCGGCAGCAGCGAAAAAAATCTGAACGTGCGGGCCGCGGCGCTTCACGTGCTCGGTGATTTGCTGGGTTCTGTTGGTGCGATTGTGGCCGCGCTGATCATTATGGGCACGGGCTGGACCCCTATCGACCCGATTCTTTCCGTGCTGGTATCGTGCCTGGTATTGCGCAGCGCCTGGCGGCTGTTGAAGGAGAGCGTAAATGAGCTGCTGGAAGGCGCGCCCACGTCACTGGATATTGGCGAACTGAAGCGCAACCTGAGTCGCTCCATTCCTGAGGTTCGTAACGTCCATCACGTTCACGTCTGGCTGGTTGGCGAAAAACCGCTTATGACGCTGCACGTTCAGGTTGTTCCGCCCCACGATCACGACGCGCTCCTTGAACGTATTCAGCATTTCCTTGAGCATCACTATGAGATTGCGCACTCCACTATCCAGATGGAGTACCAGCCTTGCAGCGGGCCAGACTGCCACCTTAACGAGGCGCAGTCCGGCCACTCACACGCACATCACCATTAACGGGAAAGCGCGCGAGAGCCACGCTCACGCGCGCTGTTAATCCACATGCGGCTGCCGTTGAGAGCAATGAAGGTCAGCAGCATGTACTCCAGCGACATGGCATAAACGCCCTGAAGGGCAAAAATCACCACGCTAATCACGTTAATCACCACCCACAACAGCCAGTTCTCAACGTATTTACGCGTCATCAGGATCATCGCCGCAATCGACAGTACCATCATGCAGGAATCCCAGAACGGGAAGGCATCCGGCTGAAGCTGTGGCAGGGTGACATTCAATCCCAGCCCCGACATCACCGAGACCGCCACGCGCGTCAGGAAGGCAAATACCGGATCGATAAAGACGGTCATCAGGCCGATAGCCACCACGCAGGCCGCGAGCCAGGCGAGGGCTTTTGGCAACGGCAGCCAGCGGATTTGCAGCTCCGCCTCCTGCTGGCTGTTTTGCCGCGACCAGGCATACCAGCCGTAGATGTTGGCCGCGAAGAAGAACAGCTGTAGAAGCAGGCTGGCGTAGAGCTGGATCTGGAAGAAGATGATCGCAAACAGCGTAACGTTAATCAGCCCGAACGCATAGTTGCTGATCTTCTCAAGGCTAGCCAGCCAGATACAGAGTAAACCGGCCAGCGTACCTACCGCTTCAATCCACGACAGGTCATAGCCGCCCGCACCGATGGGGATGTGAACCAGGATGTTCTGTGTACTAAAAAAATCCATTTTTTCTCCGGGGCGTAATAAGTTAAGTACGTAGTGTAGCCGCAAAATCCAGCATGCGGTTAAGCGGAATTAACGCGCCTTCACGCAGGGCAGCATCCACGTGGATCTCATGCGCAGCGCCACCGTTCTCCAGCCCCTCCGCAATGGCTTTGAGGCCATTCATCGCCATCCACGGGCAGTGCGCGCAGCTACGGCAGGTCGCCCCTTCTCCGGCGGTTGGCGCTTCAAGCAGCTCTTTTTCCGGCACGGCCTGCTGCATTTTGTAGAAGATACCGCGATCGGTCGCCACGATGAGCTGCTTGTGTGGCAGCGTTTTTGCCGCGTTAATTAACTGGCTGGTTGAGCCGACGGCGTCCGCCATCTCGACGATCGACTGCGGGGATTCCGGGTGCACCAGAATCGCGGCCTGCGGGTATAAGGCTTTCATCCGGGTCAGCGCCTGGGTCTTGAACTCATCGTGGACGATACAGGCACCCTGCCAGCACAGCACATCCGCACCGGTCTGTTTTTGCACGTAGTTTCCCAGATGGCGATCGGGCGCCCAGATGATTTTTTCACCCATGCTGTCCAGATGTTCAATCAGCTCAACGGCGATACTGGACGTCACTACCCAGTCTGCCCGGGCTTTGACGGCAGCGGAGGTGTTGGCGTAGACCACGACGGTACGGTCAGGGTGAGCATCACAGAAGGCGGTGAACTCATCAATCGGGCAGCCGAGATCGAGGGAGCATTCGGCATTCAGCGTCGGCATCAGAATCGTTTTTTCCGGGCTGAGGATTTTTGCCGTTTCACCCATAAAACGAACGCCCGCAACGAGAAGCGTAGAGGCAGGATGTTTAGCGCCGAAACGCGCCATCTCCAGCGAGTCTGAGATACAGCCGCCCGTCTCTTCTGCCAGCTGCTGAATTTCCGGGTCAGTGTAGTAATGCGCCACCATCACCGCATCACGCGCTTTAAGAAGGCGCTTAATTTTCTCACGATAGAACTGCTTCTCATCCCGGTTTAGCGGCGCTGGCTTCGGCGGGAAGGGATAAATTGCGGCTTCGGGATCAAACATCACACTCATTATGGCTTCTCGTTTTACTGGCTTAACAATATTGCCTTTGTTTTGCGGAAGATAGCAAAAATGACGGCAATGGTGTTTTATATACTAAACAAGATAGCGAATATTAGGTGGAATGTCATCGGGAATTGGTGCCAGCAGCATTTGTCGGGTGGCGGCTTCGCCTTACCCGACCTACAAAGCACTGGGGAACGACAGATAGCAAAAAGGCGCCTTTAGGGCGCCTTTTTACATTGGTGGGTCGTGCAGGATGACTCGGCTTCGCCTCGCCCTTCGGGCCGTTGCTAAAGCAACGTTATCCTTAACGTTTAACATCTGAGTAAGACATTAAAATTGGTGGGTCGTGCAGGATTCGAACCTGCGACCAATTGATTAAAAGTCAACTGCTCTACCAACTGAGCTAACGACCCACTTTTGCGCTGCTTTCACGTTGTTTGATATCCCGTGGCAACGGCGGCATATATTACTGATTTAAGAATTCTGCGCAACAAAAATTTCGATGAAGATCACTTAACTGCTTAGGAATCATGCTGCACGACCAGAAATAACGCGATTTCTGGTCATGCGGTAATCAACCCATCGAACTTAAACGTTTTTGCGCTTGTTTGGCGCCGTCGGTGCCCGGGAATTTAGCAACCACCTGCTGATAAACCGCTTTGGCTTTAGCCGTGTCGCCTTTGTCCTGCATGATCACGCCAACTTTAAACATCGCATCCGGCGCTTTCGGTGATTTCGGGTAATTTTTCACCACAGAGGCAAAATAAAACGCCGCATCATCCTTTTTACCCTTGTTGTAATTCAACTGACCCAGCCAGTAGTTCGCATTGGGCTGGTAAGTGGAATCAGGGTACTTCTTCACGAAGTTCTGAAACGCAACGATAGCATCGTCCTGGCGCGATTTGTCCTGCACCAGGGCAATGGCCGCGTTATAGTCCGTATTCGCGTCACCGCTCTGTACAGGCGCTCCAGACGACGCTGAGGCATCGGCCGCTGGTGCAGGCGTCGCCGCACCGCTTTGATCGCCTGTTGCGGGCTGTGCAGCCGCACCGCCGCTGCTCAGGCTATCCATCTGCGACAAAATTTGCTTCTGGCGCTCCACAACCTGATTAAGCTGATACTGACTCTCCTGGATCTGACCACGAAGGGAATCGATATCGTTCTGGTTGTCGGAAAGTTGCTGCTGGAGTTGAGTTAAAAGCTGACTGTGAGCGTTAGAAATACGCTCGAGCTGAGTGACCCGGTCTTCTACCGAGCCTGAGCCGACACTACTGATTGGTGCCTGAGCAAAAGCGGCCCAGGGGGCCGCTATTCCAACCAGTAACGACAGACTCATCAGATGATGTCTGAAGTTACTGCTCATGCAATTCTCTTAGTAAACGAGTACGGCACGACGGTTTTTGGAGTAAGCCGCTTCGTCGTGACCCAGTACTGCTGGTTTTTCTTTACCGTAAGAAACGATGGAGATCTGGTCAGCAGAAACGCCTTTACCCTGGAGGTACATTTTAACAGCGTTTGCACGACGTTCACCCAGGGAGATGTTGTACTCTGGGGTACCACGTTCGTCCGCATGACCTTCTACGGTGACTTTGTAAGACGGGTTGCTACGCAGGAAGTTTGCGTGCGCATCCAGCATTGCAGCGAAGTCAGAACGGATGTCGTATTTATCCAGATCGAAGTAAACGATGTTGTTCTGCTGTAACTGCTGCATCTGAAGACGCGCTTGCTCTTCAGAAGACATATTGCCATTGCCGTTAGCGTCCATACCGGTGCCGGCACCCATCATGCCTTCGCCGCTCTGGTCATTGCTTGCGTTCTTGTTAGAAGAACACGCTGCGATTGCCATTACAGGCAGAGCGATCATCAGCCCCTTCAGCACTTTGTTCAGTTGCATTTCTAAGATTCCTTTAGTAATCAATTAATTATTATTACAGATACGGCGACCAGGCAGGTGATTTTACCTGTCCATCAGTTGCCGGAAGACGCGCTTTGAAACGCCCATCTGTAGAAACCAGATTCAGCACGGATCCCATCCCCTGAGAAGAGCTGTAGATTACCATGGTGCCGTTAGGTGCCAGACTTGGCGTTTCATCCAGGAACGTTGACGACAGTATTTGTACGCCTCCCGTTACCAGATCTTGTTTGGCAATGTGCTGCTGACCACCCGCAGTGCTGACCATTACCATTGTTTTACCATCGGCACTGACGTCAGCATCCTGGTTCTGAGAACCTTCCCAGGTAATGCGCTGCGCTGCTCCGCCGTTGATATTCATTTTATAAACTTGTGGACGACCGGCCTGGTCAGACGTAAAGGCCAGATTCTGGCTGTCCGGGAACCAGGTTGGCTCCGTGTTGTTGCTACGACCATCGGTTACCTGGCGGATCTGGCCAGAGCCAATGTCCATGACGTACAGGTTCAGGCTACCGGTTTTAGACAGGGCAAACGCCAGTTTAGTCCCGTCCGGAGAGAACGCAGGCGCACCGTTGTGACGCGGGAATGACGCAACCTGACGCACGGCACCGTTAGACAGCGTCTGGATAACCAGCGCGGAACGGCCGCTCTCGAAGGTCACGTACGCCAGCTTGGAGCCGTCTGGAGACCATGCCGGAGACATCAGCGGCTGCGGAGAACGGTGTACGGTGAACTGGTTGTAACCATCGTAGTCAGAGACGCGCAGCTCATAAGGGAACTGGCCGCCGTTGGTCTGCACAACGTACGCGATACGTGTACGGAACGCACCTTTAATCCCGGTCAGCTTCTCAAACACTTCGTCACTCGCCGTGTGGCCTGCATAACGCAGCCACTGCTTGTTCACTTTATAGGTGTTTTGAGCCAGAACGGTACCCGGCGCACCGCCGGTATCCACCAGCTGATACGCAACGTTATAGCCGCCGTCTGGTGCAGGGGTAACCTGGCCGACAACTACCGCATCAATCCCCAGCGCAGACCATGCAGCAGGCTGAACGTCCTGCGCGGTACCCGGCTGCTGCGGCAGTCGAGAACGATCTAACGGGTTAAATTTACCACTGTTACGCAGGTCAGCTGCCACAATGCCGCCAATATCTTCAGGCGCAGCGCCCGGGCCTGCCCACTGGAACGGAACGACGCCGATTGGACGCGCTGAGTCCACCCCCTGGGTGATCTCAATGCGTACTTCTGCGTGCAGTACAGCTGCCCACAGCATTAAAAAACTAACTGCTACACGTAATGCCTGCTTCATCATATCTCCCTTATCTGGGTAACCTTACCCACGATAATTTAGCAGAATGTTAACAAACCCAAATAGACAAAACTACTTATCCTGTTTACGACCATAGACTGTTTTTCAGACTTCCGTTAGAAGAGTTGATTACAGCTTAAAGTCCAGTTTGGCATCTTTTATCTTTTCATAAACAGCCTCGCTAGGCGGTTTAGGAATGTTCGCCGATCTGGCTGCGGCCAACGCAGCCTGACAGAGCGCAGGATCGCCCCCTTCAGACGTCACGCTTTTCAACCTGCCGTCTGGCGCAAGATTGATGTGCAGTACGCACTGCTTGCCCTGATACAGGCCTGCATCAAAGAGTCGGCTCTGAATCGCAACCTGGATCTGCTTGGCATAAGCGCTGATATCTGCACCTGTTGCCCCACCGTTGGCTCCGGAGGTACCGCTGTCTTTTGACGGCTGTCCATTTCCTTTGGCCCCACCGCCCGTTTTCGGTGCATTCTTACCGGAGCTCAGGTCACCCAGCAGGTCGTCTACACCGGCGGCAGCGGCAGCTTTCTCAGCGGCTGCGGCCTTTTTAGCCGCGGCTTTTTCGGCAGCCGCTTTTTTATCGGCAGCGGCTTTCTCAGCGGCTGCTTTTTTGTCAGCGGCAGCTTTTTCCGCAGCGGCGGCTTTTTCTGCCGCAGCTTTCTCGGCGGCGGCCGCTTTTTTCGCAGCATCAGCAGCCGCTTTCTTCTCGGCTTCCTGCGCAGCTTTCTTCGCGGCTTCCGCTTCGGCTTTCTTCTGTGCGTCGGCAGCCGCTTTTTTCGCCGCTTCCGCTTCCGCTTTCTTCTTCGCGTCAGCAGCCGCTTTCTTCGCCGCTTCCGCTTCCGCTTTCTTCTGAGCATCAGCAGCCGCTTTCTTCGCCGCGTCTGCGGCTAACTTAGCCTGAGCATCTGCCTTCGCCTTCGCGTCTGCTGCGGCTTTGGCTGCCGCCTCTTCCGCCTGCTTCTGCTGTTCCTGGGCTTGCTTCGCTGCGGCTTCAGCCTGTTTCTGCTGCTCCGCCTGCTCTTTCGCCGCTTCCTGCGCCTGCAAACGTTCTTTCTCAAGCTGCTTCAGACGTTCCTGCTCAGCGGCCTGCTTTTCACGCAACTCTTCCGCCTGCTGTTGCGCCTGTTTTTCACGCTGTTCTTCCGCGCGCTTTGCGCTCGCCTGCTGCTGTTGCTGACGATTATAGTTCTGCACTACCGCACCGGGATCTACCATGACGGCGTCGATGGATGAGCCTCCACCACCGCCCGATGCATCAATGTGCTCATCGAACGAACTCCAGATCAGCGCTGCAAAAAGAATCACGTGCAGCACTGCGGAGACGATTATCGCTCGCTTAAGCTTGTCGTTCTGTTCGGTTGCCTTTGACACTATCGGTTCCCAAAAACTACGCAGATGATCAAATAGGCTGAGTCATTAAGCCAACTGACTTAACGCCCGCGCTATGTAGCAAGTTCAGCGCTTTGATAATTTCATCATATGGTACGTCTTTCGCACCACCGATTAAGAAGACCGTCTTCGGATTTGACTCCAGGCGTCGTTGCGCTTCAGCAATAACCTGCTCTGGCGGGAGCTGATCCATACGATCTTTCTCCACCACCACGCTGTACTGCCCTACGCCGGAAACCTCAATGATGACCGGAGGATCGTCATTGGTGCTAACCGCCTGTGATTCTGTCGCATCCGGCAGATCAACTTCCACGCTCTGGGTGATGATGGGCGCTGTGGCCATAAAGATCAGCAGCAGCACCAGCAGCACGTCCAGTAACGGAACGATATTGATTTCGGACTTGAGCTCGCGACGACCTCGTCCACGCGATCTGGCCATGGTTTACCCCTTGTTGCTCTCGGTGCTGGTAAACGCCTGACGATGCAGAATCGCGGTGAACTCTTCCATAAAGTTGTCGTAGTTCAGTTCCAGTTTGTTCACGCGCTGGTTCAGACGGTTGTACGCCATCACCGCCGGAATTGCGGCGAACAGACCGATTGCGGTCGCGATCAGTGCTTCTGCGATACCCGGTGCAACCATCTGCAACGTCGCCTGCTTCACCGCGCCCAGCGCGATAAAGGCGTGCATGATCCCCCACACCGTACCAAACAGGCCGATATACGGGCTGATGGAACCCACGGTGCCAAGGAACGGAATATGCGTTTCAAGATTTTCCAGTTCGCGGTTCATGGAGATGCGCATCGCACGGGACGCACCTTCTACTACGGCTTCCGGCGCATGGCTGTTAGCACGGTGTAAGCGAGCGAACTCTTTGAAACCACTATAGAAAATTTGTTCAGAGCCTGAAAGGCTATCACGGCGTCCCTGGCTTTCCTGGTACAGACGAGAAAGCTCGATACCCGACCAGAACTTATCTTCAAACGCTTCGGCTTCGCGGCCAGCGGCATTGAGGATACGCGTTCTCTGGATGATGATGGCCCAGGATGCGATTGAAAAACCAATCAAAATCAACATGATAAGTTTAACCAGAAGGCTTGCCTTCAGGAACAAATCAAGGATATTCATGTCAGTCACTGCTTAAACTCCGCGACAATAGACTTAGGAAGCGCACGAGGCTTCATTATGGTTGGATCAACACAGACAATCAGGACTTCAGCTGAGTTCAGTACCGTGTTCTCTGCATTGACTATCCGCTGCGTGAAAACCAGTGAAGTTCCGCGCATTGATGTAATTTCTGTTTGGACTTCGAGCATATCGTCGAGTCTGGCAGGCGCAAAATACTCAAGCGTCATCTTGCGTACCACAAAGGCAACTCGCTCAGCCAACAGCACCTGTTGACTAAAGTGATGATGGCGCAGCATCTCTGTGCGTGCCCGTTCATAAAAAGCAACGTAGCTGGCGTGGTAGACCACACCACCGGCATCGGTATCTTCGTAGTAGACACGTACCGGCCATCGAAACAGCGTTGTATTCACTTTACATCCCGGTAATACAAGAAAAGTTGGAGCTTTCAAACTTCGCTACTATACGCGCGGGAATGATGGTTTGGAATGGGGGAAAGTAAACGGAGAGTAAATTTTTATGGGCTCGGGTAAGCCCATATCGTTAACGGACATTTCTTATTCAGAAGAAGAAGAAAATCAAACCGGCGAGGAGTACCAGATCGGCAATCAGCGGGCAGAAGATGCCCTGCCAGTGAAGCGCTTTCGGACGAAAGCCAACGCCGTGAATGACCCCTGCACACACCGCCCACATAATCAGGAAGCCGTGCCAGATCTCAAGCTCGCTGGTTTTTGCCGCGAAGCGCGACGGGTCCCAGAAAATACAGCCCGCCAGCAGTAATGCCATAATGAGGGAAAGCGCCCTCAGGGGGCGCTTATCCATTACCGCATATAACGTTGCGATAATGTTCATTAGTGCTTTTCTTCACCTGCTTTGGACGCTTCAACATGCTCAAGCGCCAGGGCAGTGATGACACCAAATGCACAGGCAAGAAGCGTCCCTAAAATCCATGCGAAATACCACATATTCAGCTCCTTACTTAGTACATAGAGTGGGTGTTGCTTTCGATATGTTCTTTGGTAATACGACCGAACATTTTCCAGTAACACCAGCTGGTGTAGAGCAGGATAATCGGTACGAATACGCAAGCAACATACGTCATCAGGTTCAGCGTCAGCTGGCTGGAGGTTGCATCCCACATGGTCAGGCTAGCATTCATCATGGTGCTGGACGGCATCACGAATGGGAACATCGCAATACCCGCGGTCAGGATGATGCACGCCAGCGTCAGGGAGGAGAACACGAACGCCAGAGCGCCTTTCTCCAGACGAGACGTCAGCACGGTCAGCAGCGGCAGCAGCACACCCAGAGCCGGGATAGCCCACAGCGCAGGGGTCGTGTTGAAGTTCACCAGCCATGCACCGGCCTGACGCGCCACTTCTTTGGTCAGCGGGTTAGACGGTGCAGTATGGTTGATCGCGGAGGTCACCACGTAACCATCAATACCGTACACCACCCACACGCCTGCCAGAGCGAAGCAGACCAGCGTCACCAGCGCTGCAACCTGAGCGGTTGCGCGGGAACGCAGGTGCAGTTCACCCACGGTACGCATCTGAAGGTAGGTTGCGCCCTGGGTGATAATCATCGCCACGCTCACCACGCCCGCCAGCAGACCAAACGGATTCAGCAGCTGGAAGAAGTTACCGGTGTAGAACAGACGCATATATTCGTCGACGTGGAACGGTACGCCCTGCAACAGGTTACCGAACGCCACACCAATGACCAGCGGTGGAACGAAGCTACCAATAAAGATGCCCCAGTCCCACATGTTACGCCAGCGGGTGTCTTCAATCTTGGAACGGTAGTCAAAACCCACCGGACGGAAGAATAAAGAGGCCAGCACCAGAATCATCGCCACATAGAAGCCGGAGAACGCAGCCGCGTAGACCATCGGCCAGGCAGCGAACAGCGCGCCGCCTGCGGTGATCAGCCACACCTGGTTACCGTCCCAGTGCGGGGCGATGGAGTTAATCATGATTCGACGTTCGGTGTCATTACGACCGAGGAAACGGGTGAGCATGCCCACGCCCATGTCGAAACCATCGGTGACCGCAAATCCAATCAGCAGAACGCCGATCAGCAGCCACCAGACAAAACGCAATACTTCATAATCGATCATTTGATGACTCCTGTCTTAGCGTGCCGGCTGAGTCGTCACAGCAGACTGCTCGTAGTGGTAGCGACCGGTTTTCAGGCTGCTTGGGCCAAGGCGCGCGAACTTGAACATCAGGAACAGTTCAGCCACCAGGAACAGGGTGTACAGACCGCAAATGAGCAGCATGGAGAAGATCAGGTCGCCTGCGGTCAGGGAGGAGTTCGCTACCGCGGTTGGCAGCACCTCACCGATCGCCCACGGCTGACGGCCATACTCCGCGACAAACCAGCCGGACTCGATTGCAATCCACGGCAGTGGAATGCCGTACAGCGCCGTGCGCAGCAGCCATTTTTTCTCGCCGATGCGGTTACGAATGACGGACCAGAACGAGGCCGCGATGATCAGCAGCATAATAATGCCGCAACCGACCATGATGCGGAACGCAAAGTACAGCGGCGCAACGCGTGGAATGGAGTCTTTGGTTGCCATCTGAATCTGCTCTTCCGTCGCGTCGGAGACGTTCGGGGTATAGCGTTTCAGCAGCAGGCCGTAGCCCAGGTCTTTTTTCACGTCGTTAAAGCGATCGCGAACGGCCTGGTCGGTAGAACCGGCGCGCAGCTGTTCCAGCAGCGAGTAGGCTTTCATCCCGTTACGGATACGCTCTTCATGCTGCACCATCAGATCTTTCAGGCCAGTGACCTGTTTGTCGACGGAGCGCGTGGCGATAATACCCAGAGCGTAAGGAATTTGAATGGCGAAGCGGTTTTCCTGCGCATCCTGGTCAGGCACGCCGAACAGGGTAAACGCGGCAGGCGCCGGCTGGGTTTCCCATTCCGCTTCAATCGCGGCCAGCTTGGTTTTCTGCACGTCGCCCATTTCGTAACCGGATTCATCACCCAGAACAATAACGGACAGAATCGCCGCCATGCCGAAGCTTGCTGCGATAGCAAAGGAGCGTTTCGCAAACGCGAAGTCACGACCGCGCAGCATATAGTAGGAGCTGATGCCCAGCACGAACATCGCGCCGCAGACGTAGCCAGACGCCACGGTGTGGACGAATTTCACCTGAGCAACCGGGTTCAGGACGAGTTCAGCGAAGCTGACCATCTCCATGCGCATGGTTTCGAAGTTGAAATCAGACGCGATGGGGTTTTGCATCCAGCCGTTCGCCACCAGGATCCACAGCGCGGACAGGTTGGAGCCTAATGCCACCAGCCAGGTTACCGCCATATGCTGGACTTTACCCAGACGGTCCCAACCGAAGAAGAACAGACCTACAAAGGTGGATTCGAGGAAGAAGGCCATCAGACCTTCAATGGCCAGCGGCGCACCAAAAATATCCCCAACGTAGTGGGAATAGTAAGACCAGTTAGTCCCGAACTGGAACTCCATGGTCAGACCGGTTGCCACGCCCAGCGCAAAGTTGATGCCAAACAACTTGCCCCAGAACTTGGTCATATCTTTATAAATCTGTTTGCCGGAGAGGACGTAAACCGTTTCCATGATCGCCAGCAGGAACGCCATACCCAGCGTCAGCGGCACAAACAGGAAGTGGTACATCGCGGTCAAGGCAAACTGTAAGCGCGACAGTTCGACTACGTCTAACATTATGACTCCTTGCTCATCGCATGAAGACTCCGAGAGTGAACCCCGTTAGATAAGGATCCACACGCATGCCCCAATACAAAGTTATCTGCGTCCCTTCTTCGTTGCTTATTCTCCGGAGGGGGAAAAAGCAACGATGAAAGGTTACAAATACGTTAAGAAAAAACCAAATTGATCCCGTAAATATAATACGCTGCAAAACCCTTACAATAAACAGGTTTTTATTCGAACAGATTTACGTTTTTCGACGGCGATCAATTTATAGCAAAATTACCACTTTTCGGCCATTTTGATCGGGAACAATTTAACGCCTTTTGGAGCCTTTCTCCAAGCATTAAACATTGATTTAAATCAAAAACGCCGGCATCTGTTAACGATGTTTCTTTGTGGTA
This sequence comes from Enterobacter cloacae complex sp. P24RS, assembly GCF_014982165.1. Lineage (NCBI taxonomy): Bacteria > Pseudomonadati > Pseudomonadota > Gammaproteobacteria > Enterobacterales > Enterobacteriaceae > Enterobacter > Enterobacter cloacae complex sp. P24RS. The sequence goes on along the minus strand of NZ_JADCKU010000007.1, from coordinate 157,650 downwards.
TACATAGTAAAGACCTTGTTAATGACATGTATATTTTTAGGCGCGCAGCGTTATAAAAGGCAGAAGATAATATAAACAGTTGTGATTTTTATTAACGCGACAGGAAAATCGTATTTTATGGACGACGAAACATATTCTGTTATCCGCTTCACAGTATTTTTTTATTACTTTGCCTTCAGAATAAATGATTACATTTTATTCACCTTTAGCGGCATTAAAATTAACACCCCTGTGTGACTTTTTAATGAAAAAAAAGGCCGCACCCCCTGCGACCTTTTGTTAAGCCAGGTATTACCTCTCTATCCTGACGCTAAAGGTTCGGGACTGGCACGGACGGAATGGACCAGAAATGCCCGCACTCTCCTCCCCTGCCGGATCGGGCATCTCATTCATGTTCGTTTCGCAACAGGCCAGCACCACGCGGTTCACTGACAGGGCGACGTCGCAGGATTGCGTTTCGGACGGGTTGTAGAGACGCACTATCATCTCGTCACGATCCTCTGCTTTCTTCAGCGCGCTGAGCACGCATCCGTTTGGCGAAAGCGTTAGCAGACTGTAGCTGCCGGGCGTGGTGAAGGCGGTGCGGTTAAGCTTCATTGCGTCCCAGGGGATTTTGTTATAGCAGTGCACCGGCGTTAGCCACGACTTCGCCTGCTGCGCAACGCCGGCACTCACGGGCGTGCCGGTAAACGTGAACAAGCTGAAGCGACAGCGTAGCTGGCCCCGCACCTGCGAATCCGGCACCGGCATTTTGATCCCGGACGGCCTGCCCGGGCGCAAAAGTAAATCCTCTTTTCCAAGCAGCCCCACGCCGCGAAGCAACGTCAGGGCAAATGTTTTTTGACGCTCGCCGGTCACCTCAAATTCGCGCAACCCTTCGGTGAACAGCGCCATCCCGTTACGCCGTTCCTGGAGCACCGCGTAGTTGAGCAGGTTCCACACCGGCAGCGGCGCTTCCTTCCATCCCTCCTCCTGCCAGTTCGCCATCGCTTCATCCCGTACGGGGCGCGTCAGCGAACCGAACTGGGTATCGGCTAATACCGCCTCCGTGGTGAACGGCGTCGGGATCAGCACCCGCACGCGATGGTCATCCGCGTGATTGCCGAGGCGCGCCTCAACGTCGATACGCCGGCTGTTATGGCCGAGCGTGACCGTCAGTTCTGCCTCAAGCATCCCCGTCTGCTGACGTGCAGAACGTTCGGCAAGATTCGCCGGCACCGCCATGCGATGGCGGATCACCGCCCTGCTCTGCCAGGCCTCGTGGATCACCTCAACGTCGTGCTCGCCCTGCGCGGAAGTGAGCCGCCACTCTTCCCGAGAGGGCGAGTAGTCGTACTCATCGCCATCATCCGAGCTCTCTTCTATTTCCAGCGCGCGGTCATAAATCAGCCCGGACTCTTTGTCGCGCAGGCGCAGCGACCCGTCTTCATTTAACGTAATTTCCCAGAACGCATTTTCCAGCAGCGCCGCCGACGCATTTTCTGGCACCCGCAGCTTGCCGGCCACGTGCGGCTCGATAAACAGCGTGCGGTAACCCATTGATGGCAGGATCTGGTTGAGCTGAATGTCAAACTCCATAAAGGGCTCATAGTTGCCGTAATGCACAATCTGCCGGTCAATCAGCCCGGGGTCGATCTCGCGCGCGCTGCGGAGGTAATAAGGAATGTCATTCCCCTTATCGTCCAGCAGGCGGAACTGGCTGGCGCGCAGACGTATCGTGGTGTTAATCACTTCCTCGCGCGGCCAGGGCGTCAGGTTAAACATCACCAGTTTGTCTTCATCGCTTTGCGGCATGTTGTCGACAATCTTGCGCATATAGAAGCACGTCAGGTTATCGGCCATGTCTTCCGCCAGCTCGAAGCGGGACATCACCTCGCGATGCACCTTGTCACTACAGCAGCAGCCGATACTGTCGTGGGCGTGATTCTTGAGGATCTCTTTCCACATTTTTTCCAGCAGGCCGTGGTGATACTCAAAGCCCAGCGTCCAGGCAAGCGTGGCCAGCGGCTCAAGAACGTTGACGATCTTGTTTTCTATCCGGGCGTGGGCGATTTTGATGTCCATCCGCGTGGAGCCGATGGTCCGGTGCACCCGCATGTATTTACCGTCAATAAACTCCCCTTTCAGGGTTGCCAGTTCATCGCGGTGCGCGTCGATGTGGTCAAATACCTCCTCGAAGCGGCTCATCACAAACTGACGCTGCGGATAGATTTCGCGAAGCTTATCCATCACCGCAAAAATGTTCTGCTGGAGCGGCATCTGGTCGTGGCCGTTAGGCAGCAAAATTTCTTTCGTCACGGAGGCTTTTTCGAGCACCTCTAACCAGGCGTCGAGCCGTTTCCGCAGCCCGTCTTCATCCTCCGGTAAGTACTTACCAATCGCGTAGCCCAAGGGCAGCACCTGTGCCGTCACTTCGCTGCCGTCCAGGCTTTGCCAGAGAAATTCGGTTTTATCGGTACCGTGCCGCTCGGAGCACCCGCGCCAGAACATGGTGCGCGTGATGCCAAAACCGTTATAAATGTGCGGCAGCTGGGAAGACATGCCGAAGGAGTCCGGCAGATAGCCAATTTTCATCGGCTCGCCAAAGGCCATGCAGTCGCGCATGCCGTACATCAGATTGCGGACGATCGACTCGCCGGAGACAAGGGTGGTATCCGTCTGGGTATACCACGGACCCACGATCAGCTTCCCGGCCTCCACCAGCGCTTTCACGCGTGGCCTGCTTTCCGGCTTCACGGCAAAATAATCTTCCAGCACCGCCGTCTGGCCGTCGAGGACGTAGTATTTGTACTCTGCATCCTGTTCAAGACGGGTGAGGATCTCTTCCATATTATTGACCAGAAGAATACGTGACGCTTCGGTGGTGAAGTACCACTCACGGTCCCAGTGCATATGTGGCGTGATATGAACGCGAGATACAGCTTTCATCTTCGTTTCCTGTCGGTGCGTGTTTAGGATGTAATGTCTTCAGTCACGTAGGTGCCGCGCTTCACGGCGTGACGTCGCCAGAGCAGTAACATGAGCGTAGAGATGGCGGCGCCAACCAGCGCGGCGCCAAACCAGCCCGCAGCGGCCATCACGCCACCCAGCCCGGCATCATGCAGTAAGAAGAGCGAGAAAATGCCCGCTCCCGGGGTGGAAAGCCCAATGCCCATCGCCCCGACAATCGCGCCGGTCGCCATTGATCCCAGAACGAATGAGCCGATGACCCGCAGCGGATCCTCGATAGCCATCGGAATTGCCCCCTCGGTGATGCCCGCCAGCCCCAGCAGCCAGGTGGATTTGCCGGTCTCAATTTCGAACTGTTTAAACAGGCTCGGGGCCAGCATCGTTGACGCCGTCACGGTAAAGGCCGATACCATTTTGACGGAGGCAAAGATCGCATAAGGCCCGTAGACGCCGTTAGCCATCGCCCCCAGGCAGAACGCGTAAGAGGCTTTGTTGACCGGGCCGCCCAGATCGAACGAGCACATAAAGCCCAGAATCGTGCCCAGAAGCAGCGCGTTCGCGCCGGACAGCCCGTTAAGCCAGGCTGTCAGGGCGTTATTGATCCAGGCCACCGGTTCGCCAATCACAAACAGCATCAGGCTTCCTGCGCCCAGCACGCCCATCACCGGATAGAGATAAAAGGTCAGAAAGCCGTTGTAGCGGCTGCTCAGCCGGATGTGGTTTTTCACCCAGCGCATCAGGTAACCCGCAATCAGCCCGCCGACGATGGCCCCCAAAAAACCAGAACCAATCATATTGGCGGCCAGACCCGCAGCAAAACCTGGCGTAAGCGCAGGTTTATCCGCCAGCGAGTAAGCGGTATAGGCCGCGAGGACAGGAACCATCAGAATACCGAGCATCCCGCCGCCCAGTTTGCGGTACATCCACAGCCACGAGTTTTCCTGATCGAACAGATGCTGCAAGCCCAGGATTTGCGCCAGCAGTACCGACACGGCCAGCACCGTGCCGCCAGCGACAATCAGCGGCACCGCAAAGGAGATGCCGCTGAGAAGCGCCTGCTTTAGTTCGGTTTTAACGCGCTTTTTGGTGTCTGTGTCGACATGCGCAGGGCGCGCATCGGATACTGGCTCTAGCGCCAGCGCGCGCTTAATGAGCGCTTCCGCATGACGTAAGGGTTCAGCCACGGCTACGGAAATGGCGGGGATCCCCTGAAAGCGTTCGCTCTCTTTGATCGCCACTTCCGCCGCGAAGATACACGCTTTGGCTTCCCGCAGCTGCTGAGCGGTAATGCGCCCCTCAACGCCGTTCGCCCCCTGCTTCTCAACCACCACATTGACGCCGAGCTTACGTCCCGCTTTTTCGAGATATTCTGCGGCCATATAGGTATGGGCGATCCCTGCCGGACAGGCGGTTACGCACACAACCGTCGGGGCGTCGGCCAAACGCGCGCTTTCCTCTGGCTGCGGCGCATCGTCCAGGGCAGCAAGCAGCGCGTCCGCGGTGGTGGCGCTCATGACACGCGCGCGAAGCGCATCGTCCGCCAGACGGGTGGTGAGCGCGGTTAATAGCTGCATGTGCGTCGATCCCGCTTCGGCTGGCGGGATGGCGAGCAGAAAAATCAGCTCCACGCGTTCGGGGCCATCCACCCCCTCCCACTCCAGCGGATCGGCGAGCGTCGCCACGGCAAACGCAGCCCTGCTCACGGCCACGGATTTTCCGTGCGGAACGGCAAGCCCCTCTCCCAGCGCCGTCGGCCCCTGGGCCTCACGCTGGTGGACATCACGCAAAAAAAGCGCCAGATCGGAGACTGCGCCACACCGGGCCAGCCTGCCGGCCAGCGCGTCTATGGCCTCATCGCGACTGCGGAAGCGCGCGTTCAGGCAGAGCGCATCTGGATGCGTTAACGCCGTCAGGTTCATCATTATTGTTACTCCCGTAAACAGACTGGCGAGAGTATCGCAGAGCGAATAAGACGATTATGTGATCATTTTCATGTTTAGCGATCATTTGTATTCAATTTGTATTATTTACAATTTCATCCGCCGAGGCATAATCGTCATCAATGGTATTAACGGAACAAGACAACGAGCGTGCATGAGCGGAAAACCGAAATATCGTCAGATCGCGGATACCCTGCGGGATCAGATCCAGCAGGGCGTGCTGGCCGCCGGGGACGCGCTGCCGACCGAATCCGCGCTCCAGGCCACCTACGGCGTGAGCCGCGTAACCGTTCGGCAGGCCCTGAAGCTGTTGACCGAGCAGGGCATCGTGGAGAGCGTTCAGGGCAGCGGCACCTACGTTAAAGAGGAACGGGTTAATTACGACATCTACCAGCTCACCAGCTTTTACGAAAAGCTGGCGGACAGACGCGTGGAAACCCACAGCGACGTACGGGTGTTCGAAGTGATTAAAGCCGATGCGGCGCTGGCGGCAACGATGGCGCTCGCCGAAGGCGATAAGGTCTGGCACGTTAAGCGCGTCCGCTTTATCAAGCAAAAGCCGGTTACGCTGGAAGAGACGTGGATGCCGCTGGCGCTTTTTCCCGATCTCACCTGGGAAGTGATGGAAAACTCCAAGTATCACTACATTGAGCAAATAAAGAAGATGGTCATTGACCGGAGCGAGCAGGAGATCGTCGCGGTAAACCCTACGCCAGAAACCATCGAGGCACTGGGAATCGATCCTTCCCGCCCGATTCTTGAAAAAATCTCCCGCGGCTTTCTTAATGACGGAACGCTGTTTGAGTACAGCCGCAACAGCTTTAAAAGCGACGACTATCGCTTCACCTTAATTGCCCGGCGCCATCATTAAGAGGCGATGTCCTAATAGCTTCGCGTTAGGATATCGCTGACATTTAATTATTTGCCATTGCATTTCGTGGTTTATTGTAAAAATGCATTTTCCGGCTATTTATTTCATGAATAGAATTCTGTGCAGTGCATCACATTTATTTTTCGACGCGCGACACCATCAGCGCGCGCATCCCTTGTGGTGGCTGTTTCGCCAGTCTCATACAAATAATCAATAATTACCGTCACTTTTGTTTTTATTTCCGCCGATTTATAGTAGCTGCGGATATAATTTGTCTTTTCCGAATCTGCTATGCCGCACTCTTAGCGTGAGATTTATCACCTAAGGATGCAGGATATGAAACCGACTCTGATTGCAGTTAGTCTTTTCACGCTGTTCGCTTTTCAGGCCAGCGCAAACGTCAGCGCCCCCAGCCCTTCTGCCTATACGAAAGAGCGCAATGCCGCCGTCTATAAAACGCTGGACTTCACCGACCAGCAGGGTATCGCTGACGCGAAACGCGGATTTATCGCCACGCTCACCGCGCCGGTAATTAAAACCGACGGCGGCAAAACCGTAATGAATATTGACGGCTGGTCTTTCCTCAAGGGGGATGCCCCTGCAACGGTTAACCCTTCTTTATGGCGCCACGCCCAGCTCAACAATATTTCGGGGTTATTTAAAGTCACCGATAAAATGTATCAGGTGCGCGGGCTGGATATTTCCAACATGACCATTGTTGAAGGCGACAGCGGCATTATTATTATCGATCCGCTGGTGGCGACCGATACCGCCCGTGCGGCGCTTGAGCTTTATTATCAGCACCGTCCGAAAAAGCCTGTTGTTGCCGTCATATATACGCATAGCCATGTCGATCATTTCGGCGGCGTGAAGGGCGTCGTTTCCGAGAGCGACGTCAAGAGCGGCAAGGTGAAAATCTACGCGCCGGATGGATTCATGGAGGAAGCCACCAGCGAAAACCTGCTGGCGGGAAACGCGATGAGCCGCCGGGCGCTCTATATGTACGGCATGATGCTGAAACCCGGGCCAGAAGGCCACGTGGATAACGGCATGGGCAAATCGCTGGCAACCGGCAAAAACAGCTTAATCGCTCCGACGTATATCGTGAACAAATCCGGCGACCGGGTGAACATAGACGGTATTGATATAGAGTTCCTGCTGGTTCCCGGTACGGAGGCGCCGTCCGAGATGATGATGTGGTTCCCGCAGTTCAACGTGCTGGACACCACGGAGCTGCTGAACCCCAGCATGCACAACCTCTATACCCTGCGGGGCGCCAAGGCGCGTAGCGCGGTGAACTGGTGGAAAGCGCTGGACAAAGCGCTCATCACCTACGGCGATAAAGCGCAAATCACCATCAGCCAGCACCTCTGGCCTATGTGGGATAACGCCCGCATCAGGAAGTACATGGGCGACCAGCGCGACATGTATAAATACCTGAACGATCAGGTGCTTAATCTGATCAACAAGGGCTATACCATGGATGAAATCGCCGAGACCATCCGCCTGCCGGACAGCCTCGCGAAAAACTGGGCCAACCAGGGCTACTACGGCACGGTCAGCCACAATGCCAAAGGCATGTACATGTATTACATGGGCTGGTACGACAGTAACCCCGCTAACCTGAATCCTCTCCCCGAAAAAGAGGCCGCGCCTAAATACATTCACCTGATGGGCGGCGAGAAGCAGGTCTACCAGCAGGCGCAGCAGGCGGTGAACAGCGGAGACTATCGCTGGGCCGCACAGCTTCTTAACCATCTGATCTTCGCCAACCCGGAGAACAAGCAGGCTAAGACGCTACAGGCGGACGTCTTCTCCCAGCTCGGCTGGCAGAGCGAGAACGCCCTCTGGCGTAACGAGTACCTGAGCGGCGCGAAAGAGCTGCGCGACGGCGTTCCGGTTATCCCGGCCGGGTCGACAATGGACAGCGATTTAACCGCCAGCATTGCCCCTGAAGCCCTGCTTGATTATATGGGCGTGGCGCTTAACGGGCCGAAGGCCAACGGCAAGCAGCTGCGCTTCAACTGGACGTTGCCTGACGGCGACAAGTGGGGAATCGCGCTTAACAACAGCGTCATCATGTACCACAAGGATCTCCCCTTCAGCGACCCTGACTTCAGCGTGAAGACCAGCGTGGCCGGGATGTCCCATTTGATAAACCACCAGCAGCCGCTGGACAAGAGTATCGCTGATGGCGAGCTCAGCGTCGACGGCAGCACCCAGAAGCTGAAGGAGCTGCTGGACCTGCTGGATACCTTCCCGCAGATGTTCAACATCGTCACCCCCTGACCCTTGCCCGCCCCTGCCCGCGCGGGCGGGGGCGCTTATTGCAAAAACATAACGGGACAATGTTATGCAAAAATCTGAACGTCATCTCGTGGTGGCCATTATCGTTCTGATCGCTGGCCTGCTGCTGGTTTTGTTGCCGCTGTACGTGCGGGCCGATAACGCCCGCGACTGGCAAAACCTGCCGAAGGACACCAATCTCATCTTCGGCTATTACAACAATGTTCATACCAATACCTCGCTCGACGGAAACCTTCCCGCCGATGGCGCCAGCGTGGACGCGGACGTGTACGTTTTACGCTACGCGCATTCGTTCGATATCGACGGACGCGTTTCAGCGATACAGGTCATCCAGCCCTACGCCAGCGTGACGGCCTCGCTGGATAATGCCAATTACCTTACCGGTTCGCTCAATCATGAAAATCTTGGCGATACCCAGGTGGTCTTTGCCCATAACCTGTTCGGCGGCCCGGCGCTCAGCGTGGAGGAATTTAAGCGCTGGCAGCCGGAGATGTTCCTGACGGGCGCGCTCTGGCTCACCCTTCCCACGGGAGACTATGACAGCGATAACGCGATCAACATCGGCGCGAACCGCTGGGCCTTTAAGCCCGAGCTGGCGTTCGGCGTGCCGCTCGGTCCGACCTGGCTGGAGCTCAACAGCTGGGTCAGTTTCTTCACCGACAATAACGACTACCAGCAAAACAGCCGCCTGGAACAGCGCCCGCTCTACACCCTCGAAGGCCACTGGAGCTATACCCTCTCGCCCGCGCTCTGGCTCTCGCTGGACTCCAGCTGGACGAAAGGCGGCGAAACCCGCGTTGACGGAACGTTGCAGGACGACGAACAGGAGAACGTGCTGCTTGGGGGCTCTCTGGGCTTCATGCTGAGCCCGCGTTTTGGGGGGATGATCGCCTACACCGATACCACGCATCAGCGGGATGGCTCGCCGGACGTCACCACCTGGTCATTCCGTCTGCAATATCTATGGTAAGGAGGACAACATGCGAAACCGTTTACTGTTACCCGGCCTGATGATACTGATGCCGGCTCTCGGCCACGCCACGGTAGAGGATGCCATTGAAAAAGCCACCAACCCGTTACACCTTTCGACCTCCGTTGCGCTTCAGGATTACTACACGCCTGAGCTTTACAACAGCGATCGGCATCTCAACGATACGCTCTTCCGCGCAACCGTTCCGTTAGCCGCCAACGACTGGGTGCCCGTGCCGCAGATCCTTCGTTTAACCGTTCCGATGGCAACCCGCCCACAGCCGCAGGGCTATAAGACCGGGCCTGGCGATATCAACTTATTTGATATTTTCCTGCTCAAACAGGAAGGGGTAAAAATTGGCGTGGGGCCGCTCATCACGGCAGACTCCGCCAGCGATGACGCGCTGGGCAGCGGCAAATGGCAGGGCGGGCTCTCTGCCGTTGCGATCAAATCCACCCCCGGCTGGATGGCGGGCACGCTGGTGCAATGGCAGAAAAGCTTTGCCGGAGACGACGCGCGCGACGACGTAGAGACCGCGACGTTCCAGCCGATTTTCATCTATAAGTTTCAGGGCGGCTGGTACTTGCGCAGCTCGGGCATCTGGACCTGGGATCGGGAGTCGGATGATTATTACATTCCGGTTGGCATTGGCGGCGGGCGCGCCTGGGGAGTGGGAGGAAAAGTGGTCAGCGCCTTTGTCGAGCCGCAGTGGACGGTTGCGCACGACGGGGACAATCTGCCGAAATTCACCCTCTTTGCCGGTTTCAGCGTCGTCATGTAAAAAAAAAGGCCGCTATTCAGCGGCCAACCATGTCGAAACGGACATTTTTATACTTTAGCGCTCCCCATCCGGGGAGCAGAGAGGATTTACTTAATGATGGATTTCAGCGCTTCGCCGATATCCGCCAGGCTGCGAACGGTCTTCACGCCTGCGGCTTCCAGCGCGGCAAACTTCTCATCCGCCGTACCTTTACCGCCAGCGATGATCGCGCCCGCGTGACCCATACGCTTGCCTTTCGGCGCGGTCACACCCGCGATGTAACCCACTACCGGCTTGGTGACGTGATCTTTGATGTAAGCCGCCGCTTCTTCTTCGGCGCTACCGCCGATCTCGCCGATCATCACGATCGCTTCGGTCTGCGGATCTTCCTGGAACAGCTTCAGGATGTCGATGAAGTTAGAGCCCGGGATCGGGTCACCGCCGATGCCTACACAGGTAGACTGGCCGAAACCGTAGTCGGTGGTCTGCTTAACCGCTTCATAGGTCAGGGTACCGGAACGGGACACGATGCCCACTTTACCCGGCTTGTGAATGTGGCCCGGCATGATGCCGATTTTGCATTCGCCCGGGGTGATCACGCCTGGGCAGTTCGGGCCGATCATGCGCACGCCCGCTTCATCCAGCTTCACCTTCACGGTCAGCATATCCAGCGTCGGGATACCTTCGGTGATGGTGATGATCAGTTTGATGCCTGCGTCGATCGCTTCCAGAATGGAGTCTTTGCAGAACGGCGCCGGAACGTAGATCACGGTCGCGGTTGCGCCGGTCGCTTCTACGGCTTCACGCACGGTGTTGAACACCGGCAGGCCCAGGTGCGTGGTGCCGCCTTTACCTGGCGTTACGCCGCCAACCATCTGCGTGCCGTAGGCAATCGCCTGTTCGGAGTGGAAAGTCCCCTGGCTACCGGTGAAGCCCTGGCAGATAACCTTGGTATCTTTATTAATTAAAACGGACATTATTTCCCCTCCACTGCGGCAACAACCTGCTGAGCTGCATCCGTCAGACTTTTCGCTGCAATAATATTCAGGCCGCTGTCAGCCAGTTTTTTCGCGCCGAGTTCAGCGTTGTTTCCTTCCAGACGGACAACAACCGGAACGTTAACGCCCACTTCTTCTACCGCACCGATGATACCGTCGGCGATCAGGTCGCAACGGACGATACCGCCGAAGATGTTAACCAGAACGGCTTTAACGTTGCTGTCAGAGAGAATGATTTTGAACGCTTCGGTTACGCGCTCTTTGGTTGCGCCACCGCCCACGTCGAGGAAGTTCGCCGGCTCGCCGCCGTGCAGCTTAACGATGTCCATGGTGCCCATCGCCAGGCCCGCACCGTTAACCATGCAGCCGATGTTGCCATCCAGCGCCACGTAGTTCAGTTCCCACTGTGCAGCCTGCGCTTCACGCGGATCTTCCTGAGACTGGTCGCGCATTTCACGCAGATCGGACTGGCGGAACAGCGCGTTGCCGTCAGCGCCCAGCTTGCCGTCGAGGCAGATCAGGTCGCCCTGGGTGGTGATCACCAGCGGGTTGATCTCGATCAGCGCCAGATCGCGCTCCAGGAAGATGGTTGCCAGACCCATGAAGATCTTGGTGAACTGCTGAACCAGCTTACCTTCCAGACCCAGCTTGAACGCCAGCTCGCGACCCTGGTAAGGCATTGGGCCCGCCAGCGGATCGATAGCCACTTTATGGATCAGGTGCGGGGTTTCTTCCGCCACTTTTTCAATTTCCACGCCGCCTTCGGTAGACGCCATGAACACCACGCGACGGGAGCTACGGTCTACGACTGCGCCCAGGTACAGCTCTTTCGCGATATCGGTCGCCGCTTCCACCAGGATCTGGTTAACCGGCTGGCCGTTTGCGTCTGTCTGGTAGGTTACCAGACGCTTGCCGAGCCAATGTTCAGCAAACGCACGGATCTCTTCTTTGCTCTTAACGACCTTCACACCGCCCGCTTTACCACGGCCACCAGCGTGAACCTGACATTTAACTACCCACGGGCCGGAACCGATTTTAGACGCGGCTTCTTCTGCTTCACGCGGGGTAGTACAGGCATAACCCACCGGAGCCGGTAAGCCATACCGGGCAAACAGCTGTTTGGCCTGATATTCATGTAAGTTCATGTGTTCTATCCATCCTTCAGGGTAATCGTTATCTTCAAACCTGTAGACCGGCGCGGTCTGTGCGCCGGATAGCGCTACGCTTATCCGGCCTACAGGGCAGGTGATGCTAAATAGTCACTAGACGTCCAGCAGCAGACGTGTTGGATCTTCCAGCAGCTCTTTAATCGCGACCAGGAAGCCCACGGACTCGCGGCCGTCGATCAGGCGGTGATCGTAAGAGAGTGCCAGGTACATCATCGGCAGGATCTCCACTTTACCGTCTACCGCCATCGGGCGATCTTTAATGGCGTGCATACCCAGGATCGCGCTCTGCGGCGGGTTGATGATCGGGGTAGACATCAGCGAGCCGAATACGCCGCCGTTGGTAATGGTGAAGTTACCGCCGGTCAGGTCTTCTACGGTCAGCTTGCCGTCGCGGCCTTTCACGGCCAGCTCTTTGATTTTCTTCTCGATGTCAGCCATGCCCAGGGTATCCACATCACGCAGAACTGGTGTTACCAGGCCGCGCGGGGTAGAAACCGCCATGCTGACGTCGAAGTAGTTGTGGTAAACCACGTCATCGCCATCGATAGACGCGTTCACTTCCGGGTAGCGTTTCAGCGCTTCAACCACCGCCTTCACGTAGAAGGACATGAAGCCCAGACGGATACCGTGACGTTTTTCAAACGCGTCACCGTACTGCTTGCGCAGGTCCATGATAGGTTTCATGTTGACTTCGTTGAAGGTGGTCAGCATCGCGGTGGAGTTTTTCGCTTCCAGCAGACGCTCGGCCACGCGCTTGCGCAGGCGGGTCATCGGCACGCGTTTTTCGCTACGTGCGCCAAGCTGAGGCTGTGCCGCTGGCGCTGCCGCAGGCGCTTTGGCTTCGGCTTTCGCCTCAGAAGGCGCTTTAGCCAGATGCTTGTCGATGTCTTCACGCGTCAGACGACCGCCCACACCGGTGCCTTTGATGGCTGCCGGGTCAAGGCTGTGTTCAGCCAGCAGACGACGGATCGCCGGGCTGAGGGCGTCGTTAGACTGTTCTTCCAGAGAAGCCTGCTGGCGCTGGGCCGGCGTAGACGCTTTCTCTTCAGATTTTGCGCTGGACTCTTTACCTGCGCTATTGCCTTCACGCAGGCGACCCAGGATCTGACGAGAGGTGACGGTCGTACCTTCATCTTCCAGGACTGCATCCAGAATGCCATCCGCTGAAGCCGGTACTTCCAGTACCACTTTGTCAGTTTCGATTTCTACCAGCACTTCGTCGCGGGTTACCGCGTCGCCTGGTTTTTTGTGCCAGGTGGCGACGGTTGCATCTGCTACGGACTCAGGCAGGTCGGGAACAAGAATATCTACGCTACTCATTATGTATCCTTTAATTAATCGACGTTCAGCGCGTCATTGACCAGATCTTGTTGCTGCTTCTGGTGAACGGACATATACCCTACCGCCGGAGAGGCGGAGGCCGGGCGACCTGCATAACGCAGAGCAGACCCAAATGGAATCACTTCACGGAAATGATGCTGGCTGCAATACCATGCGCCCTGGTTAAGCGGCTCTTCCTGGCACCAGACAAAATCATGAACGTGAGCGTACTGTTTCAGCACTTCCTGCATCGCCTGATGCGGGAACGGATAAAGCTGTTCGATACGCACAATGGCGACATCTTTCTGATCGTTCTTACGGCGCTGTTCCAGCAGGTCGTAATAAACCTTACCAGAACACATTACGACACGCTTAACGGCCTGCGGATCCAGCTCGTCAATTTCACCGATGGCCGGCAGGAAGGTGCCGTTTGCCAGCTCTTCCAGGCTGGAGACCGCCAGCGGATGGCGCAGCAGTGATTTTGGTGACATGACCACCAGCGGACGGCGCATACCGCGCAGCGCCTGACGACGCAGCATGTGGTAGACCTGAGCCGGGGTGGACGGCACGCAAACCTGCATGTTCTGCTCGGCGCAGAGTTGCAGATAACGCTCCAGACGCGCGGAGGAGTGCTCCGGTCCTTGTCCTTCGTAACCGTGCGGCAACAGCATCACCAGGCCGCACATACGGCCCCACTTCTGCTCGCCGGAGGAGATGAACTGGTCGATAACAACCTGCGCGCCGTTGGCGAAGTCACCGAACTGCGCTTCCCAGATGGTCAGGGTGCGCGGTTCTGCGGTGGCATAGCCGTATTCAAAGGCCAGAACCGCTTCTTCTGACAGCACGGAGTCCCAGACCTTGAACTGGCCCTGACCGTTATGCACGTGCTGAAGCGGGGTATAGGTTGAACCGTTAGACTGATTGTGCACCACGGCGTGACGGTGGAAGAAGGTGCCGCGGCCCGCATCTTCACCGGACAGACGAACCGGAATGCCTTCGTCTACCAGCGTCGCATAAGCCAGCGTTTCCGCGCCGCCCCAGTCGAACAGCTTCTCGCCCGCCGCCATTGCCTGGCGATCGCCGTAGATTTTGGCCACGCGAGACTGCATCTCGATCGCTTCCGGCACGGTGCTGATGCGTTTAGCCAGCTCCTGCAAACGCTTCATTTCGACCTTGTTCGGGTAGCTCTCATCCCACTCGTGGTTGAGGTACGGCGACCAGGTGAAGGAGTGCATGTTCATTGGGCGCAGCTCTTTCACTACGCATTCACCCGCATCCAGCGCGTCGCGGTAGAGGTTGACCATCTCGGTCGCATCCTCCAGCGTCGCCACTTTTTCGCTTTCCAGCTTGTCAGCGTAGATTTTACGCGGCGTCGGGTGTTTTTTGATTTTCTGGTACATCAGCGGCTGGGTTGCACTTGGCTCATCCGCTTCGTTGTGGCCGTGACGGCGGTAGCAGAAGAGGTCAATGAACACATCGCGCTTGAAGGTGTTACGGAAGTCCAGCGCCAGACGGGTAACGAAAGCAACGGCTTCCGGGTCATCCGCGTTAACGTGGAAGATGGGTGCCTGAACCATTTTACCGATGTCGGTGCAGTACGGGGTAGAACGCGCATCCAGCGGGTTAGAGGTGGTGAAGCCCACCTGGTTGTTGATCACGATGCGAACGGTACCGCCCACTTCATAACCACGCGCTTTCGACATGTTCAGGGTTTCCTGAACCACGCCCTGCCCTGTGACCGCCGCATCACCGTGAATGGTGATTGGCAGCACTTTATTGCTGCTCGGCTCGTCCAGACGATCCAGACGCGCGCGCACGGAACCGATAACCACCGGGCTGACGATTTCCAGGTGCGACGGGTTAAACGCCAGCGCCAGGTGAACCTGACCGCCCTCGGTTTCGATATCCGAGGAGAAGCCCATGTGGTACTTCACGTCACCGGTGCCGAGGTGCTCTTTGTGTTTACCCGCAAATTCGTCGAACAGATCCTGCGGTTTTTTACCCAGCACGTTCACCAGCACGTTCAGACGACCACGGTGCGCCATGCCCAGCACCACTTCGCGCGTGCCGCTCTTGCCGGCATGACGAATCAGCTCTTTCAGCATCGGGACTAACGCATCGCCGCCTTCCAGTGAGAAGCGTTTCGCGCCCGGGAATTTCGCGCCCAGATAGCGCTCAAGGCCTTCCGCTGCGGTCAGTTCGTTCAGGAAACGTTTTTTCTCATCTGCTGAGAAATTCGCGTGGCCTGCCACGGATTCGATACGCTGCTGGATCCAGCGTTTCTCTTCGGTGGAGGTAATGTGCATATATTCCGCGCCGATGGAGCCGCAGTAGGTTTGCTTGAGCGCGTCAATCAGATCGCCCAGCTTCATCGTGTCTTTGCCGATAGCAAAAGAACCTACGTTAAAGCTTTCCTGGAAATCGGCCTCGGTCAGATCGTGATAGGCCGGATCGAGATCCGCCACACGTTCCTGCTGCCACAGTCCCAGCGGATCGAGATTCGCATGCTGGTGACCACGGAAGCGATAAGCGTTGATAAGTTGCAGGACTTTAACCTGCTTCGCATTGGTGTCAGGGTCGGAAATCGCAGAAGAGTAACGTGAGGCATCCTTCGCCAGACGACGGAAATAATCACGTGTTTTTGAATGGAATTGATCCGGTTTGACCCCTGTACCAGGCAACTGCTGGAACATGGAACGCCAGTTTGCGTCCACTGAGTCAGGATCGGTTAAGAAGTCTTCATAGAGCTGTTCTATCCAGCTCTGGTTTGAACCAGAGAGGTAAGAAGAGTCCAGCCAGGCTTTCATTGCGCCGTTCTGCATCGTGATCCCTTAAGCATTTTTATGCTTACTTTCGCCGTAGAAACTACCACGCACACACCGTGTACGTGCCGGGGTTCACCTGCGAGCTCTTTTCATTTGGCCCGCGAAGGAACCTTTAGAAACTGTCTAAACTTCAGGGCAGTTTTTAAAGGTTTCTGCAATCTGTCCGCTGGCGCTGCACTTACCGGGCCTACCGTCTCGTAGGCCGGATAAGCGCAGCGCCATCCGGCGTTGTTACTTACGCACTGCGTTGCAACAGCATCGACTTAATATGGCCGATAGCGCGCGTCGGGTTCAGCCCCTTAGGACACACACTGACGCAGTTCATGATGCTATGGCAGCGGAATACGCTGAAAGCGTCACTTAATCCTTCCAGACGGTTCTCGGTTTCGGTATCGCGGCTGTCGATCAGGAAGCGATAGGCAGCCAGCAGACCCGCAGGGCCGATAAATTTGTCCGGGTTCCACCAGAATGACGGACACGACGTTGAACAACATGCACAGAGAATACACTCATACAATCCATCGAGTTTTTCACGCTGCTCAGGAGACTGTAAATGCTCACGAGCGGGTGGATTTTGCCCATTATTCAATAAGTAAGGCTTAATCTTCTCATATTGTGCATAGAATTGTCCCATGTCCACCACCAAATCACGCACGACCGGCAGGCCAGGCAGAGGACGGATAACAATTTTCTGGCCAGGACGGTTTAGCGCTGAAATTGGCGTGATGCAGGCCAGGCCGTTTTTGCCGTTCATGTTCACACCGTCAGAGCCACATACCCCTTCACGGCAGGAGCGGCGGAACGACAGCGTAGGATCTTGCTCTTTCAGCTGGATTAACGCATCCAGCAGCATCATGTCACGACCTTCTTCCGCTTCGAGGGTGTAATCCTGCATACGCGGAGCATCGTCTACATCCGGGTTATAACGATAAACTGAGAATTCGAGTTTCATTATCCTGTCTCCGCATTAGTAAGTACGAATCTTCGGCGGGAACGCCGGACGCAGTTTCGGTTCCATGTTAACGCTACGGCGCGTCATGGTTTCCGACTCTGGCAGATACAGGGAATGGCACAGCCAGTTTTCGTCATCACGATCCGGGAAGTCGAAGCGGCTATGGGCGCCACGGCTTTCGGTACGGAAGTTTGCCGACATCGCGGTCGCGAAGGCGGTTTCCATCAGGTTATCCAGCTCCAGGCATTCGACGCGCTGGGTGTTGAACTCGCTGGAGGTGTCGTCCAGACGGGCATTCTTCAGACGCTCGCGAATCGCTTTCAGCTGCTCAAGCCCTTTGGCCATTGCGTCACCTTCACGGAATACCGAGAAGTTGTGCTGCATACATTCCTGCAACGCCTTACGGATTTCCACCGGATCTTCGCCGTTACGGTTGCCGTTCCAGCGGTTGAGGCGTTCGAGAGAGGCGTCGATTTCGTCGTCGGTTGCATCACGCAGTGCGCCCTGCTCGGCAATGGACTCCTGAAGATGCAGACCCACCGCACGACCAAATACCACCAGGTCCAGCAGGGAGTTGCCGCCCAGACGGTTTGCGCCGTGAACGGATACGCAGGCAATTTCGCCTACCGCGAACAGGCCAGGAATGACCACGTCTTCGCCCTGCTCGTTCACGGTCAGCGCCTGACCGGTCACTTTGGTCGGGATACCGCCCATCATGTAGTGGCAGGTTGGGATAACCGGAATCGGCTCTTTAACCGGGTCGACGTGGGCGAAGGTGCGGGACAGCTCCAGGATGCCCGGCAGACGGGATTCCAGCACCTCTTTACCCAGATGGTCGAGCTTCAGCTTCGCGTGTGGACCCCATGGACCGTCACAGCCGCGGCCTTCACGGATTTCGATCATGATGGAACGCGCCACCACGTCGCGACCCGCCAGGTCTTTCGCGTTTGGCGCATAACGCTCCATGAAGCGCTCGCCGTGTTTGTTCAGCAGGTAGCCACCTTCACCGCGGCAACCTTCGGTGACCAGCACGCCCGCGCCGGCAATACCGGTTGGGTGGAACTGCCACATCTCCATGTCCTGCACCGGCACGCCGGCGCGAATAGCCATACCGACGCCGTCACCGGTGTTGATGTGGGCGTTAGTGGTGGACTGATAAATACGGCCTGCGCCGCCGGTCGCCAGCACGGTCGCGCGGGCTTTGAAGTAAACCACTTCACCGGTTTCGATGCACAGTGCGGTACACCCCACCACGGCGCCATCGGCGTTTTTCACCAGATCCAGCGCATACCACTCGGAGAAGATGGTGGTATGGTTTTTCAGGTTCTGCTGGTACAGCGTGTGCAGCAGCGCGTGACCGGTACGGTCAGCCGCCGCCGCGGTGCGTGCCGCCTGCTCGCCGCCGAAGTTTTTCGACTGGCCGCCAAACGGACGCTGATAGATGGTACCGTTTTCCAGACGGGAGAACGGCAGACCCATATGGTCCAGCTCCAGAATCGCTTCCGGGCCGGTTTTACACATATATTCGATGGCATCCTGATCGCCGATGTAATCGGAACCTTTTACCGTGTCGTACATGTGCCATTCCCAGTTATCTTCATGGGAGTTACCCAGCGCTACGGTGATACCGCCCTGCGCAGACACAGTGTGGGAACGGGTCGGGAAAACTTTAGAGAGCAGCGCACAGGTCTGGCCGCTCTGGGAAATTTGCAGTGCGGCGCGCATACCTGCGCCACCCGCACCAATCACAACAGCATCAAATTCTCTGACTGGCAGTTTCATTACACACCCCACACCACAACAAATCCATAAATGACGTAAACCAGCAGAGCAACAACAATAATCAGTTGCAGCGGAAGGCGAATCGCCAGCGGTTTAACGTAATCGGTCAACACCTGCCACATGCCGATCCAGGCATGAATAAGGATGGAGAACAGGGCCAGCAGGGTGAACACTTTGGTGAAGGCCGATCCGAAGAAACCACTCCAGATTTCCCACGTCAGCGTCCCGCTGGTCGCGAAGAAACCGATCATATAGATGATGTAAAGCGTGAGGACGATGGCGGTAGCGCGGACCAGAATAAAGTCATGTACGCCGTTGCGTCCTAATGCGGAGGCGTTGCTTACCATACGAGAACTCCTGCGAGAAGTGAAAGCACGACAGTGATCACAAATGAAATGTTCGCGGTACGTTTCCCGGCCTCGAACGTCTCTTCCAGATAGCCAAAGTCCATCAGCATGTGGCGTACACCGCCAACAACGTGATAGGCCAGCGCGGTCAGAATGCCCCACATGATAAATTTCACGAAGAAGCTGTTCATGATGGCAGAGGCCTGGAGGAATCCTTCAGGAGAGGAGAGGCTGGTTCCCAGTAACCACAACAAAATACCGACCGCCACAAACGTAATCACACCAGAAACGCGGTGCAGAATGGACGCTATTGCTGTTACAGGGAATCGGATCGTTTTCAGATCCAGATTGACAGGTCTTTGTTTTTTCACATTTCTTATCATGAATAACGCCCACATGCTGTTCTTATTGTTTCCTTCCTCCGGACTGCGATGCGGGTCAGACAGCGTTCCTTTTCTATAACTGCGCGTCATGCAAAACATTGCTTCCAAATGCTAAAACGACACGTTACAACGCTGGGTGGCTCGGGATTGCAGGGTGTTCCGGAGACCTGGCGGCAGTATAGGCCGTTCACAAAATCATTACAATTAACCTACATACAGTTTGTTGGGTTTTCTCTGGAACAGTGATCGGGGTCACGATAACAACATCTTTTTAAATTTTAATCATCTGATTTGACAAATGTTAAACAATATTGTTACAAACGTCATCAGAAAAGGCATATAATGCGCAAAAGTTATGAGGTCTCTCTTTCACCTGACAAATAGTTATGTAACAGTGTGATGGTATTGACCGAAGTTATCAGGACAGTTATTAGTGATATACAGGTTTGAATAATTCGGACTGCAAAAACGCTGATTTGCTGTTGTTTCACTGATATTTCATTCGTTTACCTGCAAGGCGCCATAGCTCTGTACCCTGGTTTCTCCTCGTGAGCTGAGCGGTAAGCCAAATAACAATCTGGTAACGGTGATTAACAGCTGAAGGCAAATCCGGTGAAAAGCAGTCTTAAGCATAAGGCGCTAAGGAGACCGTAAATGGCTGATACAAAGGCAAAACTCACCCTAAATGGTGATGATGCTATTGAACTGGATGTGCTAAAAGGCACGCTCGGTCAGGATGTTATTGATATCCGTACGCTGGGTTCCAAAGGGGTATTCACCTTTGACCCTGGATTCACCTCCACCGCATCTTGCGAATCCAAAATCACCTATATTGACGGTGACGAAGGTATCCTGCTCCATCGCGGCTTCCCCATCGATCAGTTAGCCACCGAATCCAACTATCTGGAAGTGTGCTACATCCTGCTGAACGGCGAAAAACCGACGCAGGCGCAGTACGATGAATTCAAAACCACCGTGACCCGTCACACCATGATCCATGAGCAGATTACCCGTCTGTTCCATGCGTTCCGTCGTGACTCTCACCCGATGGCGGTCATGTGCGGTATCACCGGTGCGCTGGCGGCGTTCTACCACGATTCTCTGGACGTGAATAACCCACGTCATCGTGATATCGCGGCGTTCCGTCTGCTCTCCAAAATGCCTACGATGGCGGCGATGTGTTACAAATACTCCATCGGCCAGCCGTTTGTGTATCCGCGTAACGACCTCTCCTACGCCGGCAACTTCCTGCGCATGATGTTCTCCACGCCGTGCGAAGAGTATGAAGTGAACCCGGTGCTGGAACGCGCGATGGACCGTATTCTGATCCTGCACGCTGACCACGAGCAGAACGCGTCAACGTCTACCGTTCGTACCGCAGGCTCTTCAGGCGCGAACCCGTTCGCCTGTATCGCTGCGGGCATCGCCTCCCTCTGGGGACCGGCGCACGGCGGCGCGAACGAAGCGGCGCTGAAGATGCTGGAAGAGATCAGCTCTGTGGAGCACATTCCCGAGTTCGTACGTCGTGCGAAAGACAAGAATGACTCCTTCCGTCTGATGGGCTTCGGTCACCGTGTTTACAAAAACTACGATCCGCGCGCGACCGTTATGCGTGAGACCTGCCACGAAGTGCTGAAAGAGCTGGGCACCAAAGACGATCTGCTGGAAGTGGCGATGGAGCTGGAACACATCGCACTGAACGACCCGTACTTCATCGAGAAGAAACTCTACCCGAACGTCGATTTCTACTCTGGCATTATTCTGAAAGCGATGGGCATTCCGTCTTCCATGTTCACCGTGATCTTCGCCATGGCGCGTACCGTGGGCTGGATTGCGCACTGGAACGAAATGCACAGCGAAGGCATGAAAATCGCCCGTCCTCGTCAGCTGTACACCGGCTACGAGCAGCGTGATTTTAAGTCTGACATTAAGCGCTAAAAAACACGCCCGGCGGCGCTTCGCTTGCCGGGCCTACAAGTGCGAAATGTAGGCCGGGTAAGGCGTAGCCGCCACCCGGCTTTTTTACATCTGGCACCGGGGACACCAGTAAAACGGTCTGGAAGAGATCGTAGCCTTCTCAATCACTCCGCCGCACCGCTCGCACTTTTTCCCCGCCCGATGGAACACCTTAAAGCGGAACAGCGCCCCGTGATGCTTGTTTTCATCTACGATGCCGCGCGTATTGTATGACAGCCGCGGAATGTCCAGCAGCGCTTGCGACAGCGCCTCCAGCTTTTCATCGCTCAGCTGCGACGCCTTGCGCTGCGGCGCCAGCCCCACTTCCCAGAGGATCTCCACCCGCAGGTAGTTTCCCAGACCGGCAAGAAACGCCTGATCGAGCAACAGCCCGGAAAACTGGCGGTTGCGGAACTGGGGAGACAATAGCCGGGCTTTAACATCGCTCGCCGTCAGGCGCATGTCCAGCACGTCCGGCCCGACGCGCTGTAAGAACGGATGCGTCAGCAGCTGCTCCGGCGTTAACATTTCGATATCAGAGGCGCTGTAGAGCAGGATCGCCTTATCCGCCGTTTGTAACCGGACGCGCAGCACGCGCGTCGTTTGCGGCTGCTCGTCCGCCTCCACCACGCGCCAGACGCCGTAAAGCTGATTATGGCTATATAACGTCAGGTTATGGGAAAAGTGCGTGAGCAACGCTTTGCCGCGCGTTTCAATGTGGGTCACCGTCTGTCCCACAAGCTCTGTTTCAAACGGTTTTAGTTGAGGAAAGGCAAACCAGACATCGGTCAGAGGTTTACCCTTTATCGCCGCCTCCAGGCTATCCGCCGCGCGGCGGATCTCCGGACCTTCAGGCATGTTATTGTCCTTTTATCATCAATCTGCGCTGACGAGAATGCCCTCTTCAGAGAACGCCGCCCGCAGGCGTCGCGCAAACTGGAGCGCATGCTCCCCGTCGCCGTGTAAACACACCGTATCGGCCTGAACATTTGCGGATGTTCCATCCACGGCGGTCACCCGCCCGGCGCGCACCATCTCCAGCGTCTGCGCCAGCGCTTTATTTTCGTCGGTAATCAGCGCACCGGCCTGCGTGCGCGGCACCAGGCTGCCGTCCGGCATGTATCCCCGATCGGCAAAGACTTCCTGCCGCGTCGACAGCCCCAGCCGCTCTCCGGCACGAATAAGCTCGCTACCCGCCAGGCCAACCAGAATCAGCTGAGGATTGCAGTCCCGCACCGCGCTGGCTATCGCCTCCGCCAGCGCCGGATCTTTCGCCGCCTGGTTATAGAGCATGCCGTGCGGCTTGACGTGACGCAGTACGCCATGCTCAGCGCGCACTATCGCCTCCAGCGCGCCGATCTGGTAGAGCACCTGAGCGTAGACCGTCTCTGGCGGGAGATCCATCGCCGTGCGGCCAAAGTTCTCCCGGTCGGGAAAGCTGGGGTGAGCGCCAATCGCCACGCCGTTTTTCATAGCATTGCGTACGCTTTCCAGCATGGTCTGCGCATCGCCGGCATGAAAACCGCAGGCGATGTTGACCGAGGAGACCAGCGTCATCAGCGCCGCATCAGCGCCGCTGCCCTCCCCCAGATCGGCGTTTAAATCAATCTTTACCATCGAGCCTCCACGCCAGCTGTTCGAGATAGCGCTGCCGATCCTGCCGGGCCTTCAGCGCCTCCTCCAGCGTACACTGCACAAAATGAATCGGCTGGCCGAGAGGGATTTGCGCCAGATGGTAGCGATCCGCTTCGATAATGCAGGCAATACGCGGATAGCCGCCGGTGGTTTGCGCGTCGTTCATCAGTACGATGGGCTGCCCGTTGCCCGGCACCTGAATCACCCCCGGCAGCAGCCCGTGGGAAAGCAGCTCCCGGTCAGTCGTTCGGGTCAGCGGCTGGCCCTGAAGCCGGTAACCCATACGGTTACTCTGCGGGCTGATCTTCCACGGCGAGCGCCAGAAAGACTCTTTTGAGGCTTCATCAAACTCCTGATATTCCGGTCCCGGCAAGGCGCGGATCACATTCCCCCACAGCAGCTGCTTCACGCCCTGCGTGGTGGTGAAATGGCGCGCTGAGGGCTTAATCGCCAGACGATCGCCGTCGCGCAGCAGCCGTCCTTCATGGCCGCCCATTCCCGCTTTCTGGTCAGTGCTGGATGAGCCCAACACCTCCGGCACGTCGATGCCCCCCGCCACGGCAAGATAGCTGCGCACGCCGTGCAGAGGACGCTTAAGCGTCAGACGCTGCCCGGCTTTTGCCCGCAATCGCCAGCCGGTCCACACCGCTTTGCCGTCCAGCGTTGCGTCACAGCCCGCGCCGGTTAAGGCAAACCAGGTTTCCTCACCAAACTCAATAACGCACTGGCCCAGCGTAATTTCTAACGCCGCCGTGCTGCCTGGGTTGCCTACCAGCAGGTTGGCAATCTCCAGCGAAGGACGATCGAGCGCGCCGCAGTAGCTCACGCCGGACTGACGCAGGCCAAAACGGCCAGCATCCTGTACCGAGGTGTAAAGCCCTGCACGAATAAGCGTTAACATACCCCCTCCTTCTGCGGGATAAAGCGCAGGGTATCCCCCGGACGCAGGAGTATGGGCGCGTCATGGCCGGGTTCAAATAACGGCGTGGACGTGTGCCCGATAAGCTGCCAGCCGCCCGGCGAAGCGAGCGGGTAAATTCCCGTTTGTTCGCCACCAATCGCCACGCTGCCCGCCGGTACGCTCAGGCGCGGCTCAGCCCGGCGCGGGGTGTGCAGCTGGGGCGATAACCCGCCAAGATAGGGGAAGCCCGGCTGGAAACCTAAAAACCAGACAACATAGTCGACTGAGCTGTGCAGCTCGACGACCTGCTTTTCCGTTAATCCACAGTGTTCCGCCACCACGCCAAGGTCAGGGCCACCTTTGCCGCCATAGACAACCGGGATCTCAATTGCCCGCGATTCCGGCTCCAGCGCCTCGCTCTCCTCCCACCAGCGTTGCAGACGCTCAATGGCATCCAGCGCCCCGGTGTGCGGATCGCGTAGCACCACGGTGATATTATTCATACCCGGAATAGCTTCAACCACGCCGGGTAGCTCGGGCAGCCGCTGAGCCAGGCGCCAGATACGCTTTTGCGTGGCAAGCGTCACCGGAGGCTCAAGCTCCAGAACTACCGCAGTTTCACCCAGAAGATAACAACGCGCTCGCTGCACTTAACTACCTCTCATCAGGCCGGATTAGGGATATCAATAAACGTCACATCCAGATCGGTATTTTCCGTCAGCCACTCACTGAGGGCGCGGATGCCGCCGCGCTCGGTAGCATGATGGCCTGCCGCGTAAAAATGCAGGCCCTGTTCACGCGCGGAATGAATGGTCTGCTCGGAGACTTCGCCGGTAATGAACGCATCGACACCGAAGCGTGCCGCACTGTCAATAAAGCCCTGACCGCCGCCGGTGCACCATGCCACGCGCTTCACGGTATCCGGCCCGGTGTCGCCGCACCACAGCGGACGACGTCCCAAGCGCGCTTCGATCCACGAGGCCAGCTCCAGCCCCGGTACCGGCATCGACAGCTCGCCCCACGGCACCAGGGGTTCAATTTCCCCCATCACGGTAATCCCCAACAGCTGCGCAAGCTGGACGTTATTACCCAGTTCAGGATGCGCGTCGAGCGGCAGGTGGTACCCGTACAGGTTGATGTCATTCGCCAGCAGCGTTTTGAGGCGGTTGCGCTTCATGCCGCGAATAATCGGCGATTCGTTTTTCCAGAAGTAACCGTGATGGACGATCACCGCATCGGCTTCCTGACGCACCGCCTCATCCAGCAGCGCCTGGCTTGCCGTCACGCCGGTGATGATTTTTTGCACCGTGTCGCGTCCCTCAACCTGCAAGCCATTCGGGCCGTAGTCGCTAAACGAGGCGGTGTTAAGTTTTTCGTTAATCAGGCGTTCCAGTTCACTGTTTTTCATCATCACTCTCTCAAGCTTTTCGGGCGGCTTCGTACGCCGCCAGCGTGGCGACGCGCGCCTGTTTATGGTCGACAATCGGACGGGGATAGTTCAGGGTAACGCGCTGTTTATCCGCCCATGTCCAGGGTTCATGAATGGCTTTGGCGGGAACATCCTTAAGCTCAGGTACCCAGCGACGGATAAACTCGCCGTCAGCATCAAATCGTTGTCCCTGCGTGGTCGGATTGAAGATCCGAAAATAGGGAGCCGCATCCGTTCCGGTGGAGGCCGCCCACTGCCAGCCGCCGTTATTCGCCGCCAGATCGCCATCGATCAGCTGAGACATAAAATAACGCTCTCCGGTTCGCCAGTCGATAAGCAGATCCTTCACCAGGAAGCTGGCGGTAATCATTCGCAGACGGTTATGCATCCACCCGGTTTCGTTGAGCTGCCGCATAGCCGCATCAACAATCGGGAAGCCGGTGAGTCCACGCTGCCATGCCTGAAGCAGCTTATCATTCGACTGCCACTGTACCTGTTCGGTCCAACGAATGAAGGGGCGATGTTTACATAAATCAGGATGATACGTCATCAGGTGACGGTAAAACTCACGCCAAATCAGTTCGTTCAGCCACACAGCGCCCGCGCCCCCGTCAAGCGCCTGAGGTTGTTCCGCCAGCAGCCGATGCAAACACTGGCGCGGAGAGAGCACGCCCAGCGCTAAACAGGCCGACAGGCGGCTGGTGCCTTCAATCGCTGGAAAATCCCGACGCGCCTCGTATTGTGCCGCCCCCTGCTTGCAGAACTGACGCAACTGGGCAATAGCCGCTTTCTCGCTGGCAGGAAATAACGCTTCATCAAACGACTGCTGAGGATAATTCACTGTGATTTCAGGCAGATCCGTTATCGTATCCCCTCTCACGGCTGGCGCGGAAACGCACTCGGGTAGCCCCTCTTTCAGGCGCTTGATAAACGCATTTTTATACGGCGTGAAAACTTTATACATCTCGTGATTGCCGGTCATCACGCTGCCCGGCGCGAGCATCACGCTGTCATCAAAGCCTTCACAAACCACGCCCGTAAGGGTTTTCTCCAGCTGACGGTCGCGCTGCTGCTCGTTAAATTCGTTCTGGTAGTTGTAAAAAAGACGCGTTACCGCGTGCTGCTTACAGATTGCCTGCACCGTCTGAAGCTGTGCGGCAAAATCGTTCACCTCTTCATAGATAAGCGGGATGCCTTTTTCGGCCAGAGAATGTTGCAGGTCATTCAGATACGCGCTGAGCAAAGCCGCTTGCCGGGGCGCCATATCATGCTGCTGCCACTGCTCTGGCGTGGCGATAAACAGGGCCAGCACATTCGCGTCTTTGGCGCGGCAGGCCGCCGCGAGAGCGATGTTGTCGTGAATGCGTAAATCCGCGCGAAACCAAACCAGATGGGTGGGCATAAAACTCCTGGCAATTGTCCATTATGTCCGTAAGGGCATGCCGTAAAAGGAAAAAGGCACGCATTGAACTACTTTGCCATGAAGTGTAGACGGGATGAAATAAAAAAGGCCGCCCGAGGCGGCCTTAACGCTACTTGTCCTGCGCTATCGAGGTAAAGGCAACAAACACATCTGGTTTATCACTCTTTACAACGAGTACGCTGGCGACAATGAACGCAATGCATAAATAGCGTTTCACTATGCGGTCCCTGCTGCTAACCGCTCCACCTATCACCACCGGTGATCAATCGGTGGACACAAGCCCGGGTAGGCGGGCTGCTTTACGGCTATGGATACACCTTTCCCAGGACCGATGCCCATTTGCGAGATGGCGGAAAGGGACGTGGCATCATAATTAACACCAACGCCAAAAGTAAGTTATTTCAATAAAATTAGGAATTTATAAAGGTGCAGTGGATTGCGAACTTTTCAAAGAAGGGTATGATAAAAATCCCGGGTAGGGGCTGCAAGATTACCCAACGGACCGCGAATGCCGAGGGACAAAAAAACCGCCACATTGTCGTTGGCGGTTTTTTTATGGCTACGATGTCGCGTCGTATCAGTAGAAATCGCAGGTTGCTTTCTCGGCCTGATCCATCCACACCGGCTTTTCGCTGGTTTTCGCCCAGACGCGGTGCAGGTAGCTGTAAAAACGTGCGCGATCTTTCCAGAATAGCATCACCGGCAGGGCCAGCACGCCAGCCACTACGGCGAAAGTGCGACGCATGAACACGATATAAGCCGGATACTCTTTATAAAGATCCATATTTTCTCCCCTATAGTTGGCCGGAAACGTCATCCGGAAAATTCAAAATTTGTGAGCTGGATAAAATAATATCGCTTTGCGTGTAATTTTACTACTCATCCGACCACTTATTTTCATCCATTTAGTGAATATTTACACTCACGCCGTAATTAAGTTACAAAAAAGTTAACGATTTACTTATCAATAGTTAAATTGTGGGCTTTCCATTTTTATACTTTTTTTACACCCCTCCCCCCGATTTTTGCGAAATCTTTGCGCCGTAAATCCTACCGTTAGCACCATTACAAATGTCACCCGGAGGTGGAGTGTGAGTGCAGGTCTGATTGCCGGCATCGTGCTGGTGTTCCTGTTAATGGCTTATCTGATTTATGCCCTGATTAATGCGGAGGCATTCTGATGGCTGCTCAGGCGTTTTTGCTTATTGCCAGCTTTTTACTGGTGCTGTTTGTGCTCTCCAGGCCGCTGGGAACCGCGCTGGCGCGGCTGATCGGCAACGCGCCATTGCCGGGCACGAGAACGATTGAAAATGTGCTCTGGCGCGTTTCAGGTATAAACGACCGGGAAATGAACTGGCGTCAGTATCTGATGGCGATACTGCTGCTGAATATCGTGGGGCTTATTGCCCTTTTTGCGATGCTCATGCTCCAGGGGAGCCTGCCGTTGAACCCGCAACGGCTACCGGGTTTATCCTGGCACCTGGCGCTGAACACGGCGGTCAGCTTTGTGACCAACACTAACTGGCAGTCTTACGCCGGTGAAACGACGCTCAGCTACTTCAGCCAGATGGTCGGGTTAACCGTGCAAAACTTTCTGTCTGCGGCCAGCGGTATCGCGGTGATCTTCGCCCTGACGCGCGCGTTTGCCCGCCAGAATGTCAGCTCGCTCGGCAACGCCTGGGTTGATGTCACGCGCATTACCCTTTGGATCCTGGTTCCTGTTGCGCTGCTTATTGCCCTGTTCTTTATTCAGCAAGGCACCCTGCAAAACCTGCTGCCTTATACCCCTTACACTTCGCTTGAAGGAACCGGGGGACTTCTGCCGATGGGGCCGGTGGCATCGCAGGAAGCGATCAAGATGCTGGGCACCAACGGCGGCGGCTTCTTCAACGCCAACTCATCACATCCGTTTGAAAACCCAACGGCACTGACCAATTTTGTGCAGATGCTGGCGATCTTTCTGATCCCCACCGCGCTCTGTTTCGCCTTTGGTGATGTGGTTAACGATCGCCGCCAGGGCCGCACGCTGCTGTGGGCGATGACGCTCATCTTCGTGGTCTGCGTAGCCCTGGTGATGTGGGCCGAATGGAACGGCAACAGCCACTTCATGCCGCTGGGGGCCAACAGCAATATTAACCTGGAAGGCAAAGAGAGCCGCTTCGGCGTTCTTGCCAGCAGCCTTTATGCGGTGGTCACCACGGCGGCCTCCTGCGGGGCGGTGAACGCCATGCACGACTCTTTCACCGCGCTCGGCGGCATGATTCCGATGTGGCTGATGCAGATTGGCGAAGTGGTCTTCGGTGGGGTCGGCTCGGGGCTGTACGGCATGCTGCTGTTCGTTCTGCTGGCGGTGTTTATCGCCGGGCTGATGATTGGCCGCACGCCGGAGTATCTCGGTAAAAAAATCGACGTTCGCGAGATGAAGTTAACCGCGCTGGCAATCCTGGTCACCCCCGCCCTTGTGCTGCTCGGTACCGCCCTGGCGCTGATGACCGAGGCAGGCCGCAGCGGCATCTTTAACCCGGGCATCCACGGCTTTAGCGAAGTGCTGTATGCCGTGTCGTCCGCCGCCAACAACAACGGCAGCGCCTTTGCCGGGCTAAGCGCCAACTCGCCGTTCTGGAACTGTCTGCTGGCGTTCTGCATGTTCGTTGGTCGTTTCGGCGTGATTATTCCCGTCATGGCAATCGCTGGAGCACTGGTGAATAAGAAAATCCAGCCGACCACCGCCGGTACGTTACCGACCCACGGCGCGCTGTTCGTCGGCCTGCTGATTGGCACCGTCCTGCTGGTGGGCGCCCTGACCTTTATCCCCGCCCTCGCGTTAGGCCCGGTTGCGGAAACTCTCTCTTTACGCTGATTTTGCGGAGAATTTGTCATGAGTCGTAAACAACTGGCCCTGCTCGAACCGTCCTTAGTTCGTCAGGCCCTTATGGATGCGGTAAAAAAACTGAGCCCGCGCGTGCAGTGGCATAACCCGGTGATGTTTATCGTCTGGATGGGGAGCTTACTCACCACCGCGCTGGCGATTGCCATGGGAACGGGCCACCTGGCAGGCAATGCAGCCTTTACGGGCGCCATCAGCCTGTGGCTGTGGTTTACCGTGCTGTTCGCCAACTTCGCCGAAGCGCTGGCAGAAGGCCGCAGTAAAGCGCAGGCCAACAGCCTGAAAGGGGTAAAAAAGACCGCTTTCGCGCGCAAATTACGTGAACCGAAATATGGCGCGGAGATAGATCACGTTCCTGCGGATGAACTGCGTAAAGGTGACGTGGTGCTGGTGGAAGCCGGCGACATCATCCCCTGCGACGGGGAGGTCATTGAAGGCGGCGCATCGGTGGACGAAAGCGCCATCACCGGGGAATCCGCCCCGGTGATCCGCGAGTCCGGCGGCGACTTCGCCTCCGTAACGGGCGGGACCCGCATTCTTTCCGACTGGCTGGTGATCCAGTGCAGCGTTAACCCGGGCGAAACTTTCCTCGACCGGATGATCGCTATGGTCGAAGGCGCACAGCGTCGTAAAACGCCGAACGAAATTGCCCTGACCATTCTGCTGGTGGCGCTTACCCTCGTCTTCCTGCTGGCAACGGCGACCCTGTGGCCGTTCTCCGCCTACGGCGGCACGGCGGTCAGCGTTACCGTGCTGGTGGCCCTGCTGGTGTGCCTTATCCCCACGACGATCGGCGGCCTGCTTTCCGCGATTGGCGTGGCGGGGATGAGCCGCATGCTGGGCGCGAACGTTATCGCCACCAGCGGACGCGCCGTGGAGGCGGCGGGTGACGTAGACGTGCTGCTGCTGGATAAAACCGGGACCATTACCCTGGGGAATCGTCAGGCATCTGAATTTTTACCCGCCCCCGGCGTGGATGAAAAAACGCTGGCGGATGCGGCGCAACTCTCCTCTCTGGCCGATGAAACGCCGGAAGGCCGCAGCATCGTGATCCTGGCCAAGCAGCGCTTCAACCTGCGCCAGCGCGACGTGCAGAGCCTGCACGCCACCTTCGTGCCGTTCACCGCGCAAACCCGGATGAGTGGGATCAACATTCAGGACCGGATGATCCGTAAAGGGTCGGTTGACGCCATTCGTCGACATATTGAGGCAAACAATGGCCACTTCCCGCCTGAGGTGGACAAGCTGGTTGAAAACGTGGCGCGTCAGGGGGCGACACCTCTGGTGGTGGCGGAAGGAGCAAGCGTGCTGGGCGTGATAGCCCTGAAGGATATCGTTAAAGGCGGTATCAAGGAGCGTTTCGCCCAAATGCGCAAGATGGGCATCAAAACGGTGATGATCACCGGGGATAACCGCCTCACCGCGGCCGCCATTGCCGCTGAAGCGGGCGTGGATGATTTTCTCTCCGAAGCGACGCCGGAAGCCAAGCTGGCACTCATTCGCCAGTATCAGGCGGAAGGCCGTCTGGTGGCGATGACGGGCGATGGCACTAACGACGCCCCGGCGCTGGCGCAGGCCGACGTGGCGGTGGCGATGAACTCCGGTACGCAGGCAGCAAAAGAGGCGGGCAACATGGTCGACCTCGATTCGAACCCGACCAAGCTGATCGAAGTGGTGCACATCGGCAAACAGATGCTGATGACGCGCGGCTCGCTGACCACATTCAGCATCGCCAACGACGTGGCGAAGTATTTCGCCATTATCCCGGCAGCGTTTGCGGCGACCTATCCGCAGCTAAACGCCCTGAACGTGATGCACCTGCACTCCCCGGCGTCGGCCATCATGAGCGCGGTGATTTTCAACGCCCTGATCATTGTCTTCCTCATCCCGCTGGCGCTGAAAGGGGTGAGCTATAAGCCGCTGACCGCCGCCGCCATGCTGCGCCGCAACCTGTGGATTTACGGCCTGGGTGGACTGGTGGTGCCCTTTATCGGGATCAAGGTTATCGACGTGCTGTTAACGCTGTTTGGGCTGGTTTAAAGGTGAATCAAATGACGATGTTACGTCCCGCTATACTGTTGTTTATTCTGCTGTCTCTGATTACCGGCGGACTTTACCCGCTGGTGACCACGGCGCTCGGCCAGTGGTGGTTTAAGGACCAGGCCAACGGCTCGCTGATTATCCAGAACGGTGAAAACCGGGGCTCGCGCCTGATTGGGCAGAACTTCACGGGCGCAGGCTACTTCCAGGGACGCCCTTCCGCCACTGCGGAAAGCCCGTATAATCCAATGGCGTCCGGCGGCAGCAATCTGGCAGGCAGCAATCCCGCGCTGGATAAAGCCATCGCTGAACGCGTTGCCGCCCTGCGCGCCGCCAATCCGCAGGCCAGCCGTGAGGTGCCGGTTGAACTGGTCACCGCGTCGGCCAGCGGGCTGGACTACAGCCTGACGCCGGACGCGGCGGCGTGGCAAATTCCGCGCGTGGCCGCCGCCCGCCAGCTGACCGTCGAACAGGTGAGCAAGCTGGTCGCAGAGCACACGCAAAAGCCGCTGGTCAGCTTCATCGGCATGCCGGTAGTGAACATTGTTGAGCTGAATCTGGCGCTGGACGCGCTAAGGAAAAACTAAATGACCGACGAGCCCATGCGCCCGGATCCGGACAGGCTGCTTGAACAGACGGCGGAAGCCCATCGCGGCAAGCTGAAAATTTTTTTCGGTGCCTGTGCGGGCGTCGGGAAAACCTTCGCCATGCTGACGGAAGCCCAGCGGCTGCGGGCGCAGGGGCTTGATATTCTCATCGGCGTGGTGGAAACCCACGGTCGCAAAGAGACGGCGGCGCTGCTGACGGGGCTGGCGACGCAGCCGCCCCAGCGCATTAACCATCGCGGGCGGCTGGTCATGGAGTTCGATCTGGATGCCGCCCTCGCCCGCCGACCTGCGCTCATTCTGATGGACGAACTGGCGCACAGCAACGCGCCGGGCTCGCGTCATCCGAAGCGCTGGCAGGATGTTGAGGAGCTGCTTGAAGCCGGTATCGACGTCTTCACCACGGTGAATGTTCAGCATCTGGAAAGCCTGAACGACGTGGTGAGCGGCGTCACCGGCATTCAGGTACGGGAGACCGTTCCCGATCCGTTTTTTGATTCTGCCGATGAGGTCGTTCTGGTTGACCTGCCACCGGATGACCTGCGCCAGCGCCTGCACGAAGGCAAGGTGTATATTGCCGGCCAGGCCGAACGCGCCATCGAACATTTCTTCCGCAAGGGAAACCTGATTGCTCTGCGCGAGCTGGCCCTGCGCCGCACTGCCGATCGCGTTGATGATCAGATGCGCGCCTGGCGAGACCTACAGGGGCGAGAGCGCGTCTGGCACACGCGGGACGCCATTCTGTTATGCATTGGCCACGGCAGCGGCAATGAAAAGCTGGTCCGCACCGCCGCCCGGCTTGCGGCAAAGTTTGGCAGCGTCTGGCACGCGGTATACGTCGAAACGCCGCAGCTTCACGCCCTGCCTGAGAATCAGCGCCGCGCCATTCTGAGCGCGCTGCGGCTGGCTCAGGAGCTGGGCGCGGAAACCGCAACCCTTTCCGATCCGCAGGAAGATAAAGCCATTCTGCGCTACGCGCGTGAGCACAACCTGGGCAAGATTGTCATTGGGCGTCGCCAGCATCGCCGCTGGTTTAGCCGGGAATCTTTCGCCGACAGGCTGGCCCGCCGCGCGCCGGATCTCGATTTAGTCATCGTCGCGCTGGATGACAGACCCGCTCCCCTGCCCAACCGCGCGCCGGACGCCCGCGCTTTTGGCGATAAGTGGCGCATGCAGATCCGCGGCTGCCTGGTGGCCGTGGTGCTCTGCGCCCTGATTACGGTGATTGCCAGCCAGTGGCTGATCGCCTTCGACGCCGCCAATCTGGTCATGATTTATCTGCTGGGCGTCGTCGTGGTCGCCCTCTTTTACGGCCGCTGGCCGTCGGTTCTGGCAACGGTGATCAACGTCGTCAGCTTCGATCTGTTCTTTATTGCGCCACGCGGGACGCTTGCCGTCTCGGACGTGCAGTACATTCTGACTTTTGCCGTGATGCTTACCGTCGGGCTGGTGATCGGGAACCTGACGGCGGGCGTGCGCTACCAGGCGCGCATTGCCCGCTACCGCGAGCAGCGCACGCGACATCTTTACGAAATGTCAAAATCGCTGGCGGTCGGCCGCACGCAGCAGGATATCGTCCAGACCAGCGAGCAGTTTAT
Organism: Enterobacter cloacae complex sp. P24RS; assembly: GCF_014982165.1. NCBI lineage: Bacteria > Pseudomonadati > Pseudomonadota > Gammaproteobacteria > Enterobacterales > Enterobacteriaceae > Enterobacter > Enterobacter cloacae complex sp. P24RS. Next base: position 123,603 of record NZ_JADCKU010000007.1, on the reverse strand, counting down.
CCGCTCAACGTTTCATGCCAGCAACCTGATTTTACTCCCTGACGAGCACGGACATCTTCGCCCGCTTACCTCGCCTTCGGGCATGACGCCGTGGGATGAAGCGATTGCCCGCTGGAGCTTCGACAAAGGGTTACCCGCCGGTGCCGGAACCGACACCCTGCCCGGCGTGCCTTACCAGATCCTGCCGCTGCGCAGCGCGGATAAAAACCACGGGCTGGTCATCGTGGAGCCGTCTAACCAACGCCAGCTGATGATCCCCGAGCAGCAGCGCCTGCTGGAAACCTTCACCCTGCTGGTCGCCAGCGCCCTTGAGCGGCTGGCGCTTACCGCCAGCGAAGAGCAGGCGCGGCTGGCAAGCGAGCGTGAAAGCATCCGCAACTCGCTGTTGGCGGCGCTTTCCCACGACCTGCGCACCCCGCTCACCGTGCTGTTTGGTCAGTCCGAAATTCTCACGCTGGATCTGGCGGCGGAAGGGTCGAATCACGCGGTACAGGCCAGCGAAATTCGCCAGCACGTGCTGAATACCACGCGCCTGGTGAATAACCTGCTGGACATGGCGCGCATTCAGTCCGGCGGTTTTAACCTCAAAAAAGAGTGGCTTACGCTTGAAGAGGTTGTCGGCAGCGCGCTGAAGATGCTGGAGCCGGGTCTGGGTGGACGCCATATTGCGCTGGACATGCCGGAACCCCTGACGCTGATTCACGTCGATGGCCCGCTGTTTGAGCGCGTCCTGATTAATCTTCTGGAAAACGCGGCTAAATACGCCGGAGCAAAAGCGCAGATTGGGATCGCCGCCGGGGTAGATACGCAGACGCTGCGGCTTGAGATCTGGGATACCGGGCCGGGTATTCCGGCGGGTCAGGAGCGCGCCATTTTCGAAAAATTTGCGCGCGGCAATAAGGAATCCGCCATTCCGGGCGTTGGGCTGGGGCTCGCGATCTGCCAGGCGATTGTCGACGTGCATGGCGGCACCATTTCAGCCGAGAACCGCCCGGAAGGTGGCGCACGCTTTTGTGTTACACTTCCTCTTGAAACTCCACCAGAACTTGATGATTTACCAGAGGATATGTGATTAACGTTCTGATTGTTGAAGATGAGCTCGCTATCAGCCGATTTCTGCGTACCGCGCTGGAAGGCGACGGTTTGCGCGTTCATGAAGCCGGTACGCTTCAACGGGGGTTAATCGAAGCCGCGACCCGCAAGCCGGACCTGGCGATTCTGGATCTGGGGCTCCCGGATGGCGACGGCATTGATTTTATTCGCGAAGTGCGTCAGTGGAGCCAGATGCCGATTCTGGTGCTTTCAGCCCGCACCGAAGAGGCGGATAAAATCGCCGCGCTGGATGCCGGAGCGGATGATTATCTGATTAAACCGTTTGGCATTGGCGAGCTACAGGCCCGGCTTCGTGTGGCGCTGCGCCGACACAGTGCCACAACCCCTTCTGATCCGGTGTACGCCTTTGGCGATATCCGCGTCGATCTTGCTGCCCGCCGCATTGTGCGGGGAGAAGAAGAGGTTCACCTCACGCCCATCGAATTTCGTCTGCTGGCCGTGCTGCTCAACAACCATGGAAAAGTGCTAACGCAGCGACAGCTCTTAAGCCAGGTCTGGGGGCCGAATGCTGTTGAGCATAGTCACTATTTACGCATTTATATGGGACACCTTCGCCAGAAACTTGAAGCCGATCCCGCGCGTCCGCGTCATTTATTAACAGAAACCGGTATTGGCTATCGGTTTATGATCTGAATAAGTATTCAAATCGACCTTAAATAAAGAAAACCATCCCCCTGAATATGCCATGAAAATAATGCAGAGGTTATTTTCATGGCTATATTCGTCCTTCCCAAACACAATTCAAACACCAATTTAACATCAAGCCAACAAAACAGCATTTTGATCTGCGCTATTCATCAAAAACGACTAATTATTTCTTAAATGATCGGTTAATGGTGATCTGATTCACAGTTAATCCCTTTTTCCTGGATAAAATGACCGTGCTTTCAATTACTGAAAGGAAACTGAACATGGAAAACAATAATCGTTTAATGCCCCATATAAGGCGGACAACACATATCATGATGTTTGCCCACCGTAACTGTTTTGACTTTCATCTCTTCAACGCCCGGTAGTCCTTCGACTTCTGGCGCATCTGCTTACAGGTCTTCCTGAAACTTGCTATTTTACAGGCGCTTGCCTGTGAACTCCTGCGCTTACTTTCTGCCATTCAGATTCTCCGCAACCGGGCGGACTGAATTCTACTCAGCAAAAAGCAATTAACTGATTTCGTATCAGCGGCCACGCTTTGCTTTTTTTCCCGGAAATAATCGATTTCTTTATTGCAAGAAGTCGAGGGCCCCATATTGCCTGAAATAAAGAGAAAAAGATGAAAACGTTAAAAATTGCCGTCAGCCGTGCCTGTCCTGAATGCTTTACCACGTCGCGTGAAATTGTGGATGTCAGCGCATCGGACTATATTGATGTGGCAGCCGTGGTGCTGGCCGTCAGCGATATTTTCACTGGCGCCATAGAAGAAATAAACGCCACGGGATTTGGTATTCCGGTGTTTATTGCCACCCATAAAGAAGAAAGGGTTCCGGCTGAATATTTGTCCCGTATTCACGGCGTTTTTGAGTACTCTGACACCAGCAATGAATTCTATGGACGCCAGCTTGAAGCGGCAGCGCAGAAGTACGAAACCCAGCTTCGCCCGCCGTTTTTCCGCGCGCTGGTCGATTACGTCCAGCAGGGGAACAGCGCGTTTGACTGCCCGGGGCACCAGGGAGGCCAGTTCTTCCGCCGCCATCCGGCGGGGAATCAGTTTGTCGATTTCTTTGGCGAAACGCTATTCCGCGCCGATCTGTGCAACGCCGATGTGGCAATGGGCGATCTGCTGATCCACGAGGGCGCGCCCTGCATCGCCCAGCAGCATGCGGCAAAGGTCTTTAATGCCGATAAAACCTACTTCGTGCTGAACGGCACCTCCTCATCCAACAAGGTGGTGCTCAATGCGCTGCTCACGCCGGGCGATCTGGTGCTGTTCGATCGCAATAACCATAAATCTAATCACCACGGCGCGCTGTTACAGGCAGGAGCGACGCCGGTTTATCTCGAAACGGCGCGCAACCCGTACGGGTTTATCGGCGGTATTGACGCGCACTGCTTTGAAGAGAGCTATCTGCGGGAGCTGGTGTCAGAGGTCGCGCCTGGCCGCGCGCGGGATGAACGTCCGTTCCGCCTGGCGGTGATCCAGCTGGGCACCTACGACGGCACCATTTATAACGCCCGTCAGGTGGTGGATAAGATTGGTCACCTCTGTGACTACATTCTGTTTGACTCCGCCTGGGTCGGTTACGAGCAGTTTATCCCTATGATGGCCGACTGCTCGCCGCTGCTGCTGGAGCTGAACGAAAACGATCCGGGCATTCTGGTTACCCAGTCGGTGCATAAGCAGCAGGCGGGTTTCTCGCAAACCTCGCAAATCCATAAGAAGGACAGCCATATCAAAGGCCAGCCGCGCTATGTCCCGCATAAGCGACTCAACAACGCCTTCATGATGCACGCCTCCACCAGCCCGTTTTATCCGCTGTTTGCCGCCCTGGATATCAACGCCCGCATGCACGAGGGGCAAAGTGGGCGCAACATGTGGATGGACTGCGTCGTGACGGGTATCGACGCGCGGAAACTGATCCTTCAGAACTGTCAGTTTATTCGCCCGTTCGTGCCGGAGACGGTGGACGGCCGTCCGTGGGAAAGCTGGGATACGGCGGAAATCGCCACCGATCTGCGCTTCTTCCATTTCGTCCCGGGCGAGCGCTGGCACGCATTCGAGGGATATGCCGAGCATCAGTATTTTATCGATCCGTGCAAGCTGCTGCTGACCACGCCGGGCATCAACGCCCGTACCGGTGAGTACGAAGATTTCGGCGTGCCCGCCACCATCCTTGCCAACTTCCTGCGTGAAAACGGCATCGTGCCGGAAAAATGCGACCTCAACTCCATTCTCTTCCTGCTCACCCCGGCGGAGGACATGGGCAAATTGCAGCAGCTCGTCGCCCAGCTGGTGCGCTTCGAAAAACTGCTCCAGAGCGATGTGCCGCTAAAAGAGGTTCTGCCCTCTCTCTGTAAGCAACATCCGGATCGTTACGCGGATTACACCCTGCGCCAGATTTGTCAGGAGATGCATGACCTTTATGCCCGCCACAATGTGAAACAACTGCAAAAAGAGATGTTCCGTAAGTCTCACTTCCCGCGCGTCATGATGAACCCGCAGGAGGCGAACTACGCGTACCTGCGCGGTGAGGTCGAACTGGTCTCCCTGCGCGATGCACAAGGCCGTATCGCCGCCGAAGGTGCGCTGCCTTACCCACCGGGGGTGCTGTGCGTGGTGCCGGGTGAAGTCTGGGGCGGTTCCGTGCTGCGCTACTTTGCCGCACTGGAAGACGGAATCAACCTGCTGCCGGGCTTTGCGCCGGAGTTACAGGGGGTTTACGTCGAAGAGCGTGACGGTCGCAAAGAGGTGCGCTGCTACGTCATCAAACAACCTGCCGCTCAGCCAGCGCTGCTGAAAGGAGAAAAATTATGAGTAAAGCTAACAAGATGGGCGTAGTGCAACTCACTATTCTCACCATGGTGAACATGATGGGTTCCGGGATCATCATGCTGCCTACCAAGCTTGCTGAGGTGGGGACCATTTCGATTATCTCCTGGCTCGTGACCGCCGTGGGCTCGATGGCGCTGGCGTGGGCGTTTGCCAAGTGCGGAATGTTCAGCCGCAAGTCAGGCGGGATGGGGGGCTATGCCGAATATGCGTTCGGTAAATCCGGTAACTTTATGGCGAACTACACCTACGGCGTGTCGCTGCTGATCGCTAACGTGGCGATAGCCATTTCCGCTGTCGGTTACGGCACGGAGCTGTTTGGCGCGACGCTGACCCCGGTGCAGATAGGGCTGGCAACCATCGGCGTGCTGTGGATCTGTACCGTCGCCAACTTTGGCGGCGCGCGCATCACCGGACAACTCAGCAGCATTACCGTCTGGGGCGTGATCATCCCGGTGGTCGGTCTGTGCATCATCGGCTGGTTCTGGTTCAGCCCGACGCTGTACGCCAACTCCTGGAACCCGCACCACGTGCCGTTCTTCACCGCCGTGGGCTCGTCCATCGCCATGACGTTGTGGGCTTTTCTCGGTCTGGAATCGGCCTGTGCGAATGCTGAAGTGGTGGAAAACCCGGAGAAGAACGTACCCATCGCGGTTCTCGGCGGAACGCTGGGCGCGGCGGTGATCTACATCATCTCGACCAACGTGATTGCGGGGATTGTGCCCAACATGGATCTGGCTAACTCCACGGCACCGTTCGGGCTGGCGTTTGCGCAGATGTTTACGCCGGAGGTGGGGAAAGTCATCATGGGGCTGATGGTGATGTCCTGCTGCGGCTCGCTGCTGGGCTGGCAGTTCACCATCGCTCAGGTGTTTAAATCCTCAGCTGACGAAGGGTATTTCCCGAAAATCTTCTCCCGCGTCACCAAAGCGGATGCGCCGGTACAGGGCATGCTGGCGATTGTGATTTTCCAGAGCGGTTTGTCGCTCATGACCATCAGCCCGTCGCTGAACAGCCAGTTTAACGTGCTGGTCAACCTGGCGGTGGTGACGAACATCATTCCGTACATCCTGTCGATGGCGGCGCTGGTGATTATTCAGAAGGTGGCGAAGGTGGATCCGCGCAAAGCCCGGGTGGCCAATATCGTGGCGCTGATTGGCGCGATCTATAGCTTCTACGCGCTCTACTCGTCCGGCCAGGAAGCAATGCTGTATGGCGCGATGGTGACCTTTATGGGCTGGACGCTGTACGGTCTGGTGTCGCCGAGATTTGAACTGAAGAACAAGCATAGTTAAAAAAAAAGCCCGGTGGCGCTAACGCTTACCGGGCCTACGATCGCTGTTGTAGGCCGGGCAAACGCAATGCCGCCCGGCACACAAACCGCACTTACGCGTTTTTCAGCACTTCGCTGACAATCTCTACCGCTTCTTTCTCAATCTGCTGACGGTGTTCAGCGCCGAGGAAGCTTTCGCAATAGATTTTGTACGCATCTTCCGTACCGGATGGACGCGCCGCGAACCAGCCGTTTTCGGTCATCACCTTCAGGCCGCCGATGGCCGCGCCGTTGCCCGGAGCCGCCGTCAGACGCGCGGTGATCGGGTCACCTGCCAGCGTGCTGGCGCTGACCATTTCCGGAGACAGTTTTGACAGGGCTGCTTTTTGCGCAGACGTGGCGCCCGCCTGAATACGGTTATAGCTTGGCGCGCCAAAACGTTCCGCCAGCTCGTTGTAATGTTCCTGCGGGTTCTTACCGGTAACTGCGGTGATTTCCGCCGCCAGCAGGCACATGATGATGCCGTCTTTATCGGTTGACCATGGGGTGCCGTCAAAGCGCAGGAAGGATGCACCCGCGCTCTCTTCACCGCCAAAGCCAAAGCTGCCGTCGTGCAGGCCGTCAACAAACCACTTGAAGCCCACCGGCACTTCCACCAGCTTACGGCCCAGTGCGTCGACCACGCGGTCAATCATGGCGGAAGAGACCAGCGTTTTACCAACCGCCACCTCTTTGCCCCACTGCGGACGGTGCTGGAACAGGTAGTTGATAGCAACGGCCAGGTAGTGGTTCGGGTTCATCAACCCTGCCGGGGTAACGATACCGTGACGGTCGTAGTCCGGGTCGTTGGCAAACGCCAGGTCGAACTTGTCACGCAGCGCCAGCAGGCCAGCCATTGCGCATTCGGAGGAGCAGTCCATGCGGATTGCGCCGTCTTTATCCAGGTGCATAAAGCGGAACGTCTGATCGACGTGATCGTTCACGATGGTCAGATCCAGCTTGTAATGCTCGGCAATGCGTTTCCAGTATTCGATACCGGAACCGCCCAGCGGATCCACGCCCAGCTTCAGGCCAGCTTTCTGGATCGCGGCCATATCGACGATATCCGCCAGCCCTTCCACAAACGGCTGCACCAGATCCTGCTCTTTCACATGACCGGAGGCCATGGCTTCATCCAGCGAGATACGCTTCACGCCGTTCAGGCCATTTGCCAGCAATGCGTTGGCGCGATCTTCCACCACTTTCGTGACGTTGGTATCTGCCGGGCCACCGTTAGGTGGGTTGTACTTGATGCCACCATCTTCCGGTGGGTTGTGGGACGGGGTGATCACAATGCCGTCAGCCTGCGCGCCCCCTTTTTTGTTGTGAACCAGAATAGCGTTAGACACCGCAGGCGTTGGCGTGAAACCGTTGTTCTCCTGAACAATCACGTCTACGCCGTTTGCCGCCAGCACTTCAAGCACGGAGATAAAAGCAGGTTCAGACAGGGCGTGGGTATCTTTCCCAACATAGCACGGACCGGTGACGCCATTTTTCGCGCGCTCTTCCGCGATGGCCTGAGCAATGGCCAGAATGTGCGGTTCGTTAAAGCTGTGGCGCGCCGCGCTGCCGCGGTGGCCAGATGTACCAAACTTCACTGCGTGTTCTGCGTTGCCCACGACCGGCTTCAGCACGTAGTACTGCGCGGTCAGTTGAGCGACGTTAATCAAATCGCGTTGTTGTGCAGGTTGTCCTGCACGGCTGTGATTTGCCATTGCCTGGTCCTTCTGATGCAAGGGTTAAATTGTACCGCAAACCTTTTCGATCAATTCCGCCGGGAACTGCATGGATTGCATGATATGTTCGATCATGCTGCACTTGCGGCCCGTATTGGTATTCGTGATCACCCAGTATGGCGTACCGGGAACATGTTTGGGCTTGGTTTGATTGCCATTTTGCAGCAACGTCTGCTCGTCACCTGCGAAGTAAACGCGGGTGCGGCCGTGCAGCGACTCTGTCGCTTCAGCAAAGGCACTGTGATCCAGTGAGTAAAGTGTAGACAGCACCAGCATAAAGCGGTTAACCGCCTTTTTCTGCTCGGCATATTCGTCGGACAGCAGCAGTTCACGCATCGCGCGCACTTTGTCTTTTGCCGGCATGACGGCAGGTTTTACCTGTGCAACAACGCTCGGCTGAGACACGACATCTTTAGTGACGGGAGTGGGCTGTGAGGCGGCGGAAATTTTAAGCATGCGCCGTAAAATGTCGGACGCGCTCTCCCCAATATGCCGCGTCTGGCTGGCAATATACTGATAGAGTTCGTCATCAACTTCGATTGTTTTCATCTTAATCCAGTGCGATATCTTATCTGAATACAAGTCGTTGAGATTATAGGTTCAAATCCCAACAGCGGATAGCGTCAAACCAGGTTGGCGGCAAAAGTCAGATTAAACTGGATCCTTGCCCCCGGGCGGCAGAATGGTCAACATGATACCCTAACCTGACAAACCTAAAAAAAGAACTTTGCCATGAAATTGAATACCCGAGCGCAAACTGCACAATCGCCGAACAATAATTCTCCCATCGTACTGGTTCACGGCCTGTTTGGTAGCCTGGATAACCTGGGCGTGCTGGCGCGCGATTTAGTGACCGATCATGAGATCCTTCAGGTTGACATGCGAAATCACGGTCTTTCCGGGCGCTCGGAAACGATGACCTACGCGGCCATGGCGCAGGATCTGCTGGACACCCTCGATGCGAATAATATTCAGAAAGCGACGCTCATCGGGCATTCAATGGGCGGTAAAGCGGTGATGGCGCTCACCGCCCTGGCCCCCGAGCGGATTTCCGGGCTGGTGGTCATTGACGTTGCGCCCGTCAATTACGACGTTCGCCGTCACGATGAGATTTTCGCTGCCATCAACGCCGTGACGGCGTCAGGCGTCTCCACACGCCAGCAGGCGGCTGCCGTTATGCGCGAGCATCTCGATGAAGAAGGCGTGGTGCAGTTTCTGCTGAAATCATTTGTCGACGGACAATGGCGCTTTAACGTTCCGGTCCTGTGGGATCAGTATCCGCATATTGTGGGCTGGGAAACCGTCCCCGCCTGGCCGCACCCTACCCTCTTCATTCGTGGCGGCAACTCTCCTTACGTTACTGATGCGTACCGTGACGCGCTGCTGGCGCAATTCCCGCAGGCACGCGCTCACGTCATTGCCGGTGCCGGGCACTGGGTACATGCAGAAAAACCTGACGCCGTCCTGCGCGCCATTCGCCGCTATCTCACTGATACCGCGAATTGATTAAAAAGCCAGCGACCGGAAGACGACGGGCTTCCAGTCGTTGGCGTGTGGATTTGGGTGATGTATGATGGCGCGCTTATCGCCCGGGCATTAGCAGGGCGGCGTGTATCCCCCGAAGTCTCAGAATCATGGCCAAAGAACAAACGGACCGTACGACACTAGATCTGTTCGCGAATGAGCGTCGACCGGGACGACCGAAAACGAATCCGCTTTCGCGCGATGAACAGCTGCGTATCAATAAACGCAACCAGCTTAAACGCGATAAAAATCGTGGGCTTAAGCGTGTCGAACTGAAGCTGAATGCCGATGCCGTCGATGCGCTTAACGCGTTAGCTGACGCGCGCAACATCAGCCGCAGCGAACTGATCGAAGAGATGCTGATCGCCCAGCTTGAGACGTTACGCGGCAAGGCGTGAGTCAGAAAATCCTCAATATTACCTTTTTGATGTAGCACAGAGTGCAGTCCTGCGTGATAGCTGTTTCCGCAGGGTTGTCTGTTCTGCTATTATTGCCCTTATCCGTGGACAATTTGCGCCACCATACCATTAAGTTTCAAGAGGTTATTTTACTCATGGCAATCATCGGCATTTTCTTTGGCAGTGATACCGGCAATACTGAAAATATCGCAAAAAACATTCAAAAACAGCTCGGTAAAGACGTTGCTGATGTGCATGACATCGCCAAGAGCAGCAAAGAAGATCTCGAGGGCTATGACATCCTGCTGCTGGGCATCCCGACCTGGTACTACGGTGAAGCCCAGTGTGACTGGGACGATTTCTTCCCGACGCTGGAAGAAGTTGACTTCAACGGCAAGCTGGTTGCCCTGTTCGGCTGCGGCGATCAGGAAGATTATGCGGAGTATTTCTGTGATGCGCTGGGCACCATTCGCGACATCATTGAGCCACGCGGCGCGGCGATCGTCGGTCACTGGCCAACGGCGGGTTACCACTTCGAGGCTTCTAAAGGTCTGGCAGATGACGATCACTTTGTTGGCCTGGCCATTGACGAAGACCGCCAGCCAGAGCTGACCGCTGAGCGCGTAGAGAAATGGGTTAAGCAGGTTCGCGAAGAGCTGAACCTGGACGATATCCTTAACGCCTGATATCCCTGCGGCGCAGCTCCGGTTGCGCCCGTTTTCCAGGTAAAACCGATTAAATTAATTGCTACAAACTTTTAACTTTTTCGCTCAGACCTGTACAATATCCCCCTGGTAAAAAGTGGGTGCCATCGAACAAGTTTGTTGGTGATACCACGTTTTTATAAGCATACTTTGCTTGAGACTTGCAGTTTTCATTTAGGCATGGCAGTTCTATAATGAGACGCATTATCCCAAGTGCATTTTCTGTCACTTCTTCTTTTGAAGTGAATCGTTTAGCAACAGGACAGATTCCGCATGACTGACAACAATACCGCATTAAAGAAAGCTGGCCTGAAAGTAACGCTTCCTCGGTTAAAAATCCTTGAAGTGCTTCAGGGGCCAGACAATCACCATGTCAGTGCGGAAGACCTTTACAAGCGTCTTATCGATATGGGTGAAGAGATTGGGCTGGCAACCGTCTATCGTGTGCTGAACCAGTTTGACGACGCGGGCATTGTTACTCGTCATAATTTCGAAGGCGGCAAGTCCGTATTCGAACTGACTCAGCAGCACCACCACGATCACCTGATCTGCCTCGACTGTGGCAAGGTCATTGAATTTAGCGATGATTCCATTGAATCACGCCAGCGTGAAATCGCCGCCCGTCATGGCATCCGCCTGACTAACCACAGCCTGTACCTGTATGGTCACTGCGCTGAAGGGGATTGCCGCGAAAATGAACATGCGCACGACGCAAAATAAGTGAGTGTTCATACTCTGAGCCAGCCGTGAGGTTGGCTTTTTTTTGACTGAAAAAAGCCCGGTAAGCGCAGCGCCACCGGGCGTAAAGCAACTTATTTATTGTTATTGCGTATCTCGTTCCAGATATTATCGCAACGCTTCGCCACTTCCTGATCGTTACCGGTTTTACGCGCCTGAATACAGGCCTGGTAATCCATCACGCGAACGTTTTCCTGCGTGGCGAATTGCTCATGGGCTTTGTCTTTTTTCAGCACGTTCAGCACGCTTTGACAGGCCTCAATCTTCTCAGGTGAACCCTGTGCGGTATTGATGCACGCGCTGTAGGCCTCTTTCAGACTGGAGTCCTCTTTCGGCGCCTGCTCCTGCACGCATGCCACCAGCCCGAAGGCCAGCAACGCAACGATTACCCTTTTATTCATCATGTTCAGTCTCCATAACGGCGGGACACCGCCCGCCGCAGCATTCATCAGAAGATGGTAAATGGCGCAATGACCATGAATTTCACGTCACGTTCATCCTGGAAGATGTTGCCGTAGCCGCCCGCGTAGCTCGGGATATCGGAGTGGTTGTCATACTGGGTGAAGTGCAGTTTGAACATCGTGCCTTTCGCACGGCCCTCCTGAAGGGTGTAGATCGCATCCAGGCTGTATGAAGACTCTTTCAGACGGTAGTTTGGATCGTAGTACGCGTCTGGCGTTGCCATATCCCCGGGTTTCGCATCCCAGGCGTACGCGTAGGATGCTCCCACTGCCCAGCCGGGCAGGTTCCAGTTTTTCAGGTCATACATTGCGCCGAAGAAGACCGCCTTTTCGCCGTCGGCGTTAAAGTCAGAGCGGTTATCCCACCAGATATCCAGACGACCGTTAGAGGAGGCGTAGGTAGGCGTCATACGTTGCAGGAAGTATCCCTGCTGCCCTTCAGCCTTAACCCACGTCCCTTCCAGGCGTAAATCAACCTGGCCGACCTTGTAGCCGAAGGTCAGCGCCTGCAACCATGCGGTGCCGTCATAGATATCATTTACGCTGCCATCGCTGACCTTATCGCGCGTGCCGTAGAACTGATAGCTGGTACTCAGCGGGCTACCTGCGATATCAAATTTATAGCTGGCCTTAGCAAAGTACTGATCGATATAGCCTTCAGCCTGACCGAACGCCGCTTCCAGCACCAAATCGTTTTTAAAGTCATACTTCGCGCCAAGAGAGTGGAGATACTCGACTTTGGTTTTTTTATCGTTCTGGTAGAACTTGTCCATCTCAATGTGCCACGGCGCTTTGTACTCGTTGGTCCACATATAGGAGAAGCTCAACGCCCCCGCATCGCCGTAGTCAAAATTAGCGCCGGCTTCCGCCCCCTGATAGGTACCTGGCATAAAGCTCCAGTGCGGCGCTAACAGCGTTTGTCCTGTTGGCTGGATATACCCCCCGCGCGCCCAGACCGGACCATATTTGAATTTTGCCGCCGCTTTATAAAGGCTGATACCGCTTTTATCGCCGGACCAGTCTTCGTCGTAGGCTTTATTGCTGGAGGAGAACGCAATTTCGTTCGGGTGGCCGCTGTCGCCATTTTCGGCCATTTCAATTGCGGTGAAAGCAGCAATATCAATCCCGAACATATCAGCGGCATAACCCGACTGGAAATCCAGGTTGGCGTTCCAGGTCGAGTGAGAAAGGTTGGTTTTGTATTTATTTTCAGTGACGTCTTTACGGTCACGCTCACGCTGCCAGTAATAAATACCGCCCGTGAGGGTGGAATCTTCAATGAAGCCTGCTGCTTTTGCCTCTGGCGCAATCACCAGGCCCGACATTGCTGTCACACCGGCGATAGCCAGCGCCAGCGCACTACGTTTGCCACTGAACGTACGCATAGATTATTCCTCTTTGACGAATTAAAACGCCTTAAACGGCGAAAAACAGAAAAGACCAAAAGGTCAGGGGTAGTCAGAAATACCCTCGAATTAACTACCGTCTTTAGGTTATTTTTCGCGACGCGAATTATCAATGCTTTTAATCAGGCAAAAGTCAGGATTATGACGAAGAGCACATATTTCGTAGTGCTTTGTAACAATTAGCAGGAGCCGAGTACTGGCGAGGAACCGGTGGATTTTCAGCAAGTAACGCCATTACTATTTATCTATTTTTATCCCTTTTCATTTTTCGTAAATAAACAAACTTTTTTCAGAAAAATAAGTAGCACCTCATTGACCCGTTCTGCTGGCTAATAATAATTTCGCCTGCGCTTAACGATATGATCGCTAAATAAAAAAACGCCGCATTACGCGGCGTTTGTTTCTCATTGACCAGAGCAGCGTTATTATTCGCCGATCTTAGTCCAGGTATCACGCAGACCCACGGTACGGTTAAATACTGGTTTTTCTGCCGTGCTGTAGCGGCTGTCCAGGCAGAAGTAACCTTCACGCTCAAACTGGAACGCCTTGCCGGCCTCAGCGGCCTTCAGGGACGGCTCAGCATAACCTTGCTTAATGACCAGCGATTCCGGGTTGATGGTTGCGAGGAAGTCTTCCGCCGCACCTGGATTCGGCACGCTGAACAGACGATCGTACAGGCGGATCTCAACCGGCAGCGCATGCGGCGCGCTCACCCAGTGGATTACGCCTTTCACTTTACGGCCATCCGCCGGATCTTTGCTCAGCGTCTCTGCGTCGTACGTACAGAAGATGGTCGTGATGTTACCTTCCGCATCTTTTTCTACGCGCTCGGCTTTGATGACATAGGCGTTACGCAGACGCACTTCTTTACCCATCACCAGACGCTTGTACTGCTTGTTCGCTTCTTCACGGAAGTCAGCACGATCGATCCAGATTTCACCGCTGAACGGCACGTCGCGGGTGCCCATTTCCGGTTTGTTCGGATGGTTAGGCATAGAGACCAGCTCGCTTTCGCCCTGCGGATAGTTTTCGATAACCAGCTTAACCGGGTCGATCACCGCCATCGCGCGCGGCGCGTTTTCGTTCAGATCTTCACGGATGCAGGATTCCAGTGAGGCCATCTCAATGGTGTTGTCCTGCTTGGTGACGCCGATACGTTTGCAGAACTCACGAATGGACGCGGAGGTGTAGCCACGACGACGCAGGCCAGAAATGGTCGGCATGCGTGGATCGTCCCAGCCTTCAACGTGCTTGTCGGTGACCAGCAGGTTGAGCTTACGCTTGGACATCACGGTGTATTCCAGGTTCAGACGAGAGAACTCGTACTGGCGCGGATGCACAGGAATGGTGATGTTATCCAGCACCCAGTCGTACAGACGACGGTTGTCCTGGAACTCCAGCGTACACAGCGAGTGCGTAATACCTTCCAGCGCATCGCTGATGCAGTGGGTGAAGTCGTACATCGGGTAGATGCACCACTTGTTACCGGTCTGGTGGTGTTCAGCGAACTTAATGCGGTACAGCACCGGGTCGCGCATCACGATGAACGGAGATGCCATGTCGATTTTGGCACGCAGGCACGCTTTGCCTTCTTCGAAGCCGCCGGCACGCATTTTTTCAAACAGCGCCAGGTTCTCTTCCACGCTGCGATCGCGGAACGGGCTGTTTTTGCCGGGCTGAGTCAGCGTACCGCGGTATTCACGGATTTCGTCAGCAGACAGCTCGTCAACGTAAGCCAGACCTTTGTTGATCAGTTCAACCGCATAGGCATACAGCTGATCGAAATAGTCTGAGGAGTAGCAGATATCGCCAGACCAGTTGAAGCCCAGCCATTGCACGTCGTTTTTAATCGACTCAACGTATTCGATGTCTTCTTTAACCGGGTTGGTGTCATCGAAACGCAGGTTGCACTGTCCCTGGTAGTCTTGCGCGATACCAAAGTTCAGGCAGATCGATTTAGCGTGACCAATGTGCAGGTAGCCGTTTGGCTCCGGCGGGAAACGCGTGTGCACCGTGGTGTGCTTACCACTGGCCAGATCTTCATCGATGATCTGACGAATAAAGTTACTCGGGCGGGCTTCTGCCTCACTCATCGTGGATTCCTCAAAGCGTAAACAACGTATAACGGCATATGATCTTATAAGCCGGACGTAGTGACAACCCTTAAAACGTTCCAGAAGAAAATAATGGGGGCATTTGCTGCAAAAAAAAGCGGCGGAGGATTTCCCCCCGCCGCTAAAGGCATAACTCTACTCAGGAGCGATTACTTGCCTTTAATCTCATACAATGGTGTCTGGCCCGCAACTACCTGACCCTGCGCCTGGAGTACCAGACCGCTGAAGTCGTCGATGTTGCTGCACACCACAGGGCTTATCATGGAGCGCGCGTTGGCGTTCAGGTAGTCCAGATCCATTTCCAGGATCGGCTGGCCTGCTGCCACCTCAGCGCCCTCTTCCACCAGGCGAGTAAAGCCCTGACCATTCAGCGCAACGGTATCGATACCCATATGGACAACGATCTCCGCGCCTTTCTCAGTCTCCAGGCAGAACGCGTGGTTGGTGTTGAAGATTTTCACGATGGTGCCGGCTGCCGGAGAGACCACGATTTTATCCGTTGGCTTCACGGCCACGCCGTCGCCTACGGCTTTGCTGGCGAACGCTTCGTCAGGCACCTGCTCAAGCGCAACCACGTCACCCGTCACCGGAGAAACCAGCGCAGCGATGGTCACCGCGTTTGGCACAGCCTGCGGCTTCGCAACCGGAGCATCAGCCACTGGCGCGCTGTCCGCTGAGGCGGCAGCAACCGGGCCACGGGCAACCACTTTTTTCATTTCATCGCCGATGGATTCGGCTTTCGCACCCACGATAACCTGGATGGTTTGTTTGTTCAGCTTCACCACGCCAGACGCGCCCAGGCGTTTACACATTGCATCGCTCACGCGCGCAGAGTCGCCCACGGTCAGACGCAGACGGGTAATACAGGCATCAATCGCTTTCAGGTTATCGGTACCGCCTACAGCGGCAATGTAGCTGGTTGCCAGCTGGGTTAAACCTTCTTCGGTATTGCTGTTGGCTTCACTGGTCACCACATCTTCTTTCGTGTCTTCGCGGCCCGGCGTTTTCAGGTTAAACATGCGAATAACCGCGCTGAACAGAACGAAGTAGATAACGAAGAAGATCAGGCCCATCACCACCAGCATCCAGACGTTGCTGCTTGCCGCCGGCAGGTTGTACATCAGCACATAGTCGATGGCGCCTGCGGAGAAGGAGAAGCCAGCATGGATGCCCAGAAGAGTAGCAACGAACAGGCTGATACCGGTCAGGATGGCGTGCATGAGGTACAGCAGCGGTGCCAGGAACATGAACAGGAATTCCAGCGGCTCGGTCACGCCGGTCAGGAAAGCCGTTACCGCAACGGACAGCAGCATACCGCCCACCATCGGGCGACGCGCTTTTGGCGCGGCCAGGTACATTGCCAGCGCAGCACCAGGCAGACCAAACATCATGATTGGGAAGAAGCCGGACATGAACATGCCCGCGGTGCCATCGCCTGCGTAGAAGCGGTTGATATCACCGTGGAATACCGCGCCGGCCGCGTTGGTGAACTCACCAATCTGGAACCAGGCGATGGTGTTCAGTACCTGATGCAGACCGGTTGGGATCAGCAGACGGTTAATGAAACCGAAGATGCCCGCCCCCATTGCGCCCGCAGAGACGATCCACTCGCCGCCCGCATGGATAGCGTGCTGCACCGGCGGCCAGACGTAGCCAAAGATGGCTGCCAGGATCAGACAGAAAAAGCCCGTCGCAATCGGCACAAAACGTTTACCGCCAAAGAAGCTCAGGAAGTCAGGTAGTTTGATACCTGCCCAGCGGTTGTACACGGCGCCACCGACCAGACCGGTAATGATACCCGCCAGTACACCCATGTTGATTTCCGGGTTGATGGTTACCATCGCTTTCGTGAGGATGAAGTAACCTACCGCCCCTGCCAGTGCCGCAGCACCGGCGCTATCTTTTGACCAGCTTGACGCCACGCCGATGGCGAAGATCAGCGCAAGGTTGTCAAAAATGGCGCCGCCTGCCTGGGCAATAAACGGCACGTTAAGAAGATCGGGTTGCCCGAATCGCAGCAGCAACGCTGCAACCGGTAGCACGGCGATAGGGAGCTGCAAAGCCCTACCGAGGCGCTGGAAAAAACCTAAAATATTCATCCTATTCCCCCTACGAGACCCATTGTTAAGACTCGCGCATAAACTATGTTTTTATTGTGTCACGAACGATAGATACAGTTGATGATTCACTGGCAGTGTGAGTGTGTGAAAAATTAATTCGTATCGCAAATTAAACACCTATTTTTTGTGATTATTGTCACCAAATATCGTATTAAACCCTCCCTTTCACTGGCTAACGACGAAAACTTATTTTATCATTCAAAAAATCAAGACGGATTGATCCGGCCTGAAAGGTTCCAGGTTACGCTTAGTTCAGGTTGCACTAATCATCCGCCCACTTTTACTTAAACTTTAGAGGTGAATAATGAGACTGATTCCCCTGGCAACAGCTGAACAAGTCGGAAAATGGGCTGCTCGTCATATCGTTAACCGCATCAACGCGTTCAAACCAACAGCCGATCGTCCTTTCGTTCTCGGTCTTCCAACCGGCGGCACGCCACTGACCGCGTATAAAGCGCTGGTTGAAATGCATAAAGCGGGCCAGGTTAGCTTCAAGCACGTTGTGACCTTCAACATGGACGAATATGTCGGCCTGCCAAAGGAACATCCGGAAAGTTACCACAGCTTTATGCACCGTAATTTCTTCGATCACGTTGATATTCCGGCTGAAAATATTAACCTGCTGAATGGAAACGCGCCTGATATTGACGCAGAATGCCGTCAGTATGAAGAAAAAATCCGTTCCTACGGTAAAATCCACCTGTTTATGGGCGGCGTGGGCAACGATGGCCACATCGCGTTCAACGAACCGGCATCTTCACTGGCTTCCCGCACCCGTATTAAAACGCTGACTCATGACACGCGTGTGGCTAACTCCCGCTTCTTTGACGGCGACGTCAATCAGGTGCCTAAATACGCGCTGACCGTGGGCGTGGGTACGCTGCTGGACGCTGAAGAAGTGATGATTCTGGTGCTGGGTGCCGTGAAAGCGCAAGCGCTTCAGGCTGCCGTTGAAGGTAACGTGAACCATATGTGGACTATCAGCTGCTTGCAGCTGCATCCAAAAGCGGTTGTCGTGTGTGACGAACCGTCCACTATGGAACTGAAAGTGAAAACGCTGAAATACTTCAACGAGTTAGAAGCTGAGAACATCAAAGGTCTGTAACTGAATAACCGCCTCTTCTGTCAGAGGCGGTCGCTTTTTTTAACCGGGGGTCGATATGTACGCTTTAACCCACGGTCGGATTTATACCGGCCATGAAATTCTGGATGACCATGCGATTGTTATCGCCAATGGCCTGATTGAACGTGTTTGCCCGCTGGCGGAACTGCCGCCGGAGATCGAACAGCGCTCACTCAATGGAGCTGTAATCTCCCCCGGTTTCATCGACGTACAGCTTAACGGCTGCGGCGGTGTCCAGTTTAACGATACCGCAGAAGCGGTGACGGTTGAAACGCTGGAAATCATGCAGAAAGCCAACGAGAAATCGGGCTGCACCAGCTATCTGCCGACGCTTATCACCAGCAGCGATGACCTGATGAAACAGGGTATCCGCGTTATGCGCGAGTACCTGGCAAAACACCCGAACCAGGCGCTGGGTCTGCACCTGGAAGGACCGTGGCTGAACATGGTCAAAAAAGGCACCCATAACCCGAACTACGTGCGCAAGCCGGATGCCGAGCTGGTTGACTACATGTGCGCCAATGCCGACGTGATCGCTAAAGTGACGCTGGCGCCGGAAATGACCGGCACGGACGTTATCAGCAAACTGGCCGCTGCCGGGATTGTGGTGTCTGCGGGCCATTCAAACGCGACGCTCAAAGAGGCGAAAGCCGGCTTCCGCGCAGGCATTACCTTTGCCACACACCTTTATAACGCGATGCCGTATATTACTGGCCGCGAACCCGGGCTGGTCGGCGCCATTCTGGATGAACCAGACGTCTACTGCGGCATTATCGCCGACGGCTTGCATGTGGATTACACCAACATCCGCAACGCCAAGCGTCTCAAGGGCGACAAGCTCTGCCTGGTAACGGATGCTACCGCTCCGGCAGGGGCAAATATTGACCAGTTCATTTTTGCTGGTAAAACAATATACTACCGGAATGGACTGTGTGTGGATGAGAACGGCACGCTGAGCGGTTCTTCTCTGACGATGATCGAAGGGGTGCGTAACCTCGTTGAGCATTGCGGCATTGCGCTTGAGGAAGTGCTGCGCATGGCCACGCTGTATCCGGCGCGCGCCATTGGCGTCGATAAACAGCTCGGGGGTATTGCGCCAGGTATGGTTGCAAACCTGACGGCGTTCACACACGATTATAAAATTATTAAGACCATCGTTAATGGTAACGAGGTCGTCACTGAGTAAGTAAAAGTATGACACCAGGCGGACAAGCTCAAATCGGTAATGTCGATCTCGTTAAACAACTTAACAGCGCGGCAGTTTATCGCCTGATTGACCAGCACGGGCCAATCTCACGCATTCAGATAGCCGAACAAAGCCAGCTTGCTCCCGCCAGCGTGACAAAAATCACGCGTCAGCTCATTGAGCGCGGCCTGATCAAAGAAGTGGATCAGCAGGCCTCCACCGGAGGCCGCCGCGCGATTTCCATTGTCACTGAAACCCGCAATTTTCAGGCGATTGGCGTCCGCTTAGGCCGTCATGACACCACGCTTACGCTCTACGATCTGAGCAGCAAAGCCATTGCCGAAGAGCACTACCCGCTGCCCGAGCGCACGCAGGAAACGCTTGAACACGCCTTACTGAATACCATCGCGCACTTTATTGAAAGCTGTCAGCGCAAGATCCGCGAGCTGATTGCCATTTCGGTCATTCTGCCCGGCCTGGTCGACCCGGAGAGCGGCGTTATTCGCTACATGCCGCATATTAACGTGGAGAACTGGGGGCTGGTTGAAGCGCTGGAAAAGCGCTTTAAGCTGACCTGTTTTGTCGGGCACGATATTCGCTCCCTGGCGCTGGCGGAGCACTACTTTGGTGCGAGCCAGGACTGCGAAGACTCTATTCTGGTGCGCGTACACCGCGGTACAGGTGCGGGCATCATCTCTAACGGGCGCATTTTTATCGGTCGTAACGGCAACGTGGGCGAGATTGGTCATATCCAGGTTGAACCGCTTGGCGAACGCTGCCACTGCGGTAACTTTGGCTGTCTTGAAACCGTTGCCGCGAATGCCGCCATTGAACATCGCGTTCGCCATCTGCTGGAGCAGGGTTACCAGAGCCGCGTCACGCTGGACGATTGTAAGATCGGCGCCATCTGCAAGGCGGCAAATAAAGGCGATGCGCTGGCCTGCGAAGTGATCGAACAGGTAGGACGGCACCTGGGTAAAACCATCGCCATTGCCATCAACCTGTTTAATCCGCAAAAAGTGGTGATTGCCGGGGAGATCGTGGAAGCCGAAAAAGTGTTACTGCCTGCCATTGAAGGCTGCATCAATACCCAGGCGCTGAAGGCATTTCGCCAGAACCTGCCGGTAGTGCGCTCTACGCTGGATCACCGCTCGGCAATTGGCGCATTCGCCCTGGTAAAACGTGCCATGCTCAACGGGATCCTGCTGCAACATTTGCTGGAATCCTGATCGGACTTTATAGTAACGCCTTCTTTTTTTGATGTCGGATTGTCCATGACCATTAAGAATGTAATTTGTGATATCGACGGCGTGCTGATGCACGACAACGTTGCCGTGCCGGGTGCTGCGGAGTTTCTTCACCGCATCATCGACAAAGGAATGCCACTGGTTCTTCTCACGAACTACCCTTCACAGACTGGTCAGGATCTGGCAAACCGCTTTGCGACTGCGGGCGTTAATGTCCCGGACAGCGTGTTTTATACCTCCGCTATGGCAACGGCGGATTTCCTGAAGCGTCAGGAAGGCAAGAAAGCCTACGTGGTCGGCGAAGGCGCGCTGATCCACGAGTTGTATAAAGCGGGCTTTACCATCACCGACGTGAACCCGGACTTTGTCATCGTGGGTGAAACGCGCTCCTTTAACTGGGAGATGATGCATAAAGCAGCTTACTTTGTCGCCAACGGTGCGCGTTTTATCGCCACCAACCCGGATACGCATGGTCGTGGTTTTTATCCCGCCTGCGGTGCGCTGTGCGCCGGTATCGAAAAAATCTCTGGCCGTAAGCCGTTTGTTGTCGGCAAACCAAGCCCGTGGATCATCCGCGCCGCGCTGAATACGATGCAGGCACACTCGGAAGATACCGTCATTGTTGGCGACAACCTGCGCACCGATATTCTGGCCGGTTTCCAGGCGGGGCTTGAAACCATTCTGGTGCTTTCTGGCGTCTCGCAGCTTGATGATATTGATACGATGCCCTTCCGGCCCAGCTGGATTTACCCTTCTGTCGACGAAATCGACGTTATTTGATTCAGAACCACGCCCCAGGGCGTGGTTTTTCATTTCTGGCGTCGTAAAACATAACGCCATCTAACAAAAACCACCTTTTACTGAATAATCATCAATAAAATCGCCTTCGGCATGCTCTATTTTTAAGATTCGGCAATCGTCGTTGCACTATTTACGTTTTCACCCGTAAAACGCTTGCGCGCCCTCCCCCTTTTGCGGCATTTTCTTAAGCAAGCAACATCACAATGCAACAGGGTTAACGGAGAAGGTTATGTGTTCTATTTTTGGCGTACTGGATATTAAAACTGACGCGGGCGAACTGCGTAAAAAAGCACTCGAATTGTCCCGCCTGATGCGCCATCGCGGTCCGGACTGGTCAGGCGTTTACGCCAGCGATAAAGCGATTCTGGCTCACGAACGTCTCTCCATTGTTGACGTCAACGCCGGTGCACAGCCGCTGTATAACGAGAAAAAAACGCACGCGCTGGCTGTTAACGGTGAAATTTACAACCATCAGGCGCTGCGCGCCGAATACGGTGACCGCTACGCCTTTCAGACCGGTTCTGACTGTGAAGTGATCCTGGCGCTGTATCAGGAGAAAGGCCCGGAGTTTCTCGACGAGCTGCAAGGCATGTTTGCCTTCGCGCTGTACGACAGCGAAAAAGACGCTTACCTGATTGGCCGTGACCATATCGGTATTATCCCGCTGTACATGGGGCACGATGAACACGGCAACTTCTACGTTGCTTCAGAGATGAAAGCGCTGGTACCGGTTTGTCGCACCATTAAAGAGTTCCCGGCGGGCAGCTACCTGTGGAGTAAAGACGGCGAGATCCGCCCTTACTACCAGCGCGACTGGTTTGACTATGACGCGGTCAAAGACAACGTGACGGATAAAGCCGAACTGCGTCAGGCGCTGGAAGAGTCCGTGAAGAGCCACCTGATGTCTGACGTGCCGTACGGCGTTCTGCTCTCCGGCGGCCTGGACTCCTCCGTGATCTCCGCGATCACCAAAAAATTCGCCGCCCGTCGCGTGGAAGATCAGGAGCGTTCCGAAGCCTGGTGGCCGCAGCTGCACTCCTTTGCCGTGGGTCTGGAAGGGGCACCTGACCTGAAGGCTGCCCAGGAAGTGGCGAACCATCTGGGCACCGTGCATCACGAAATTCACTTCACCGTGCAGGAAGGCCTGGACGCGATCCGCGACGTGATCTATCACATTGAAACCTACGATGTGACCACCATTCGCGCCTCCACGCCGATGTACCTGATGTCGCGTAAGATCAAGGCGATGGGCATCAAGATGGTGCTCTCCGGCGAAGGTTCTGACGAAGTGTTTGGCGGTTACCTCTATTTCCATAAAGCGCCGAACGCCAAAGAGCTGCATGAAGAGACGGTGCGTAAGCTACAGGCGCTGCACATGTTTGACTGCGCGCGCGCCAACAAGGCCATGTCCGCCTGGGGCGTGGAAGCCCGCGTGCCGTTCCTCGATAAGAAATTCCTCGACGTGGCAATGCGCATCAACCCGCAGGATAAAATGTGCGGCAACGGCAAAATGGAAAAACATATCCTGCGCGAATGTTTTGAATCCTACCTGCCGGCGAGCGTGGCGTGGCGTCAGAAAGAGCAGTTCTCCGATGGCGTAGGCTACAGCTGGATCGACACCCTGAAAGAGGTGGCAGCGAAGCAGGTTTCTGACCAACAGCTGGAAACCGCGAGCTTCCGCTTCCCGTACAACACGCCGGGCTCGAAAGAGGCGTATCTGTACCGTGAGATCTTCGAAGAGCTGTTCCCGGTTCCAAGCGCAGCCGAGTGCGTACCGGGGGGGCCATCGGTCGCCTGCTCGTCTGCCAAAGCCATTGAATGGGATGAATCTTTCAAATCCATGAACGATCCATCAGGACGTGCGGTAGGCGTTCACCAGTCTGCCTATAAATAATGTCCAGACCATAATCAGGCCCTCCGGGGCCTGATTTTTTTGCCTCTCTTTTCCCCGCATAAAAACGATTAATAACCAATAATTGTCGAATATTCGGCCTCGCTGTTCGCAACCTAACCAAACAGTCACATTCCGGCTATTTTCATTGAAAAAGGTGTTGACGCTGCAAGGGTCTATACGCATAATGCGCCCCGCAACGCCGATAAGGTAACGCGAAAAAAAGATGGCTACGTAGCTCAGTTGGTTAGAGCACATCACTCATAATGATGGGGTCACAGGTTCGAATCCCGTCGTAGCCACCATCTTTTTTGCGGGAGTGGCGAAATTGGTAGACGCACCAGATTTAGGTTCTGGCGCCGCAAGGTGTGCGAGTTCAAGTCTCGCCTCCCGCACCATTCCCAGGTAAGCGTTGCACGGATGGGGTATCGCCAAGCGGTAAGGCACCGGTTTTTGATACCGGCATTCCCTGGTTCGAATCCAGGTACCCCAGCCATCGAAGATTGCAGTACTGGCTACGTAGCTCAGTTGGTTAGAGCACATCACTCATAATGATGGGGTCACAGGTTCGAATCCCGTCGTAGCCACCATCTTTTTTGCGGGAGTGGCGAAATTGGTAGACGCACCAGATTTAGGTTCTGGCGCCGCAAGGTGTGCGAGTTCAAGTCTCGCCTCCCGCACCATTCCCAGGTAAGCGTTGCACGGATGGGGTATCGCCAAGCGGTAAGGCACCGGTTTTTGATACCGGCATTCCCTGGTTCGAATCCAGGTACCCCAGCCATCGAAGATTGCAGTACTGGCTACGTAGCTCAGTTGGTTAGAGCACATCACTCATAATGATGGGGTCACAGGTTCGAATCCCGTCGTAGCCACCATATTTACGTTATCGAATACCATTCGGTAAACTGAACATTGTTGGGGTATCGCCAAGCGGTAAGGCACCGGATTCTGATTCCGGCATTCCGAGGTTCGAATCCTCGTACCCCAGCCACTTTAAAGTCGTTAAGCCATTTGTTTAACGCAATTGGGGTGTCGCCAAGCGGTAAGGCTCTGGTTTCTGATACCAGCATTCCGGGGTTCGAATCCCTGCACCCCAGCCACTTAAAACAAAAAAGCCCGCTCTGCGGGCTTTTTTGTTTTTGTTGCTCAGAATAGTGCGGCCTGATGCCCTCACCCTACCCCTCTCCCACGGGGAGAGGGAATTAAGATTAGAGTCCGAGGGCGTATTTCAGGGCCTGACGCTTCAGGCCACCGGCACGCTCTGCCGCCATCAGTCCGATATTTCGCAATATCCGCACCGGACCCACGTCATTGCTGAACCCGGCATAGAACAGATCCATCCCCGACTGCATAACGAAGTTATCCGCCATCCGGCGCGTCTGGTAGCGCTTGAGTACCTGATGGCTGGCCCAGACTTCCGCGTGAGCGCGTGCGTTGCCCAGCACGTCCAGTAACGCATCGACGTCACGGTATCCCAGGTTAACCCCCTGCCCCGCCAGCGGATGAATGGTGTGCGCCGCGTCCCCCACCAGCGCCAGCCCTTCACGGGCATACTGCAACGCGTGGCGTCGCATCAGCGGGAATGCACCGGCAGCAACCGGCGTTACGTTCCCCAGACGGCTCGGGAAGTGCTGCTGGATTTCACGCTGCAACTGCGCCATTGTCAGCCCCTGCAACTGCCGAATACGCGCCGGTTTGTCGTACCACACCAGCGAAGCCCAGTTATCAAACAGCGGCAAGAATGCATGCGGGCCGTTCGGCGTAAAATGCTGCCAGGTGCTTTCGCCCGGTGCGTTTTCTGACTGAACGGTGATCAGCATGCAGGACTGCTGATACTGCCAGGCATGGATCCCAATGCCTGCCATCTGCCTGACCTGTGAATTCGCGCCATCTGCCCCCACCACCAGCTTCACGGCCAGCTCGTCGTCGTTGTCCAGCGTCAGGTGATATCCGCTTTCATGACGATGCAGGGCTTTCAGCGAGGCCGGAACGCGCAGCGTCACCTTCGGATGCGCCTCCAGCGCCTGCCAGAGCGCCTGCTGGAGCACGTTGTTTTCCACCATATAACCCAGGCGCGGCAGTTTCAGCTCGGCGGCGTCAAACGACACGTGGGCATTTTCCCACTCCCAGGTTTCAAGACGACTGTAGGGATGCGCGCGCATCGCCAGCACCGCCTCCCAGACGCCCAGCCCGCGAAGCAGATCAACAGACGCCGCGCTGATGGCGGAAATACGCACGTCCGGCTTGCTGGCAGGATCGAATGCTGGCGGAGCCGCCTGTTCAATAACGGTTACATCAAATCCCTGCTGCGCCAGCCCCAGCGCCAGTGCGCCGCCGACCATACCGCCGCCGACAACGGCAACTTCGGTGTTCAGGAGTGTCATGGTCACTATTCCTTATTGGAGAATGCCTTAAGTTTACCGGATTTTTGCGGTCCTGAGGTTGACAACCTTCATACTGGTCACAACCGCACCAAAGCATTACAATACGCGGCTTGCAATCCTGAGCTGAGCAAGTCGATGACTAAAAAACTCCATATAAAAACCTGGGGCTGTCAGATGAACGAATACGATTCATCCAAGATGGCCGATCTGCTGGATACCACCCACGGATACCAGCTGACTGAAAATGCGAAAGAAGCCGATGTGCTGCTGCTGAACACCTGTTCAATTCGTGAAAAAGCACAGGAAAAAGTCTTTCATGTGTTAGGCCGCTGGAAGCTTCTCAAACGGAAAAATCCGGACCTGATCATTGGCGTGGGTGGCTGCGTGGCATCGCAGGAAGGTAAGCTGATCCGCCAGAGAGCCCCGTATGTGGATATCGTCTTTGGCCCTCAGACCCTGCACCGTCTGCCAGAGATGATCAATCAGGTTCGCGGGAATCGCAGCCCGGTGGTTGACGTGAGCTTCCCGGAGATCGAGAAATTTGACCGTCTGCCAGAGCCGCGCGCGGATGGCCCGACCGCCTTCGTCTCCATCATGGAAGGCTGTAACAAATACTGTACTTACTGCGTGGTGCCTTATACCCGCGGTGAAGAAGTTAGCCGCCCGGCGGACGATATTCTGTTTGAAATCGCTCAGCTTGCCGCACAGGGCGTACGCGAAGTGAACCTGCTGGGCCAGAATGTTAACGCCTGGCGCGGTGAGAACTACGACGGCACCACGGGCAGCTTTGCTGAACTGCTGCGACTGGTGGCGGCGATTGACGGCATCGACCGCATTCGTTTTACCACCAGCCATCCGATGGAATTTACCGACGACATCATCGACGTCTATCGCGATACGCCGGAGCTGGTGAGCTTCCTGCACCTGCCGATTCAGTGCGGCTCTGACCGCGTGCTTAACCTGATGGGCCGTCCACACACGGTGCTGGAGTATAAATCCACCATCCGCAAGCTGCGTGAAGCGCGCCCGGATATCCAGATTAGCTCCGACTTCATCGTCGGCTTCCCTGGCGAAACCGCTGACGACTTCGAGCGCACCATGAAGCTTATCGGCGACGTGAATTTCGACGTCAGCTACAGCTTCATCTTCTCCGCGCGACCGGGCACGCCTGCTGCCGATATGGTTGACGACGTGCCGGAAGAAGAGAAAAAACAGCGTCTGTATATTTTGCAGGAGCGTATTAACCAGCAGGCCAACGCGTGGAGCCGTCGCATGCTCGGCACCGTCCAGCGTATTCTGGTGGAAGGCACTTCCCGTAAGAGCATTATGGAACTGTCCGGTCGAACCGAAAATAACCGCGTGGTGAACTTTGAAGGCACCCCGGACATGATCGGTAAATTTGTGGACGTTGAGATTGTCGAAGTGCTGACTAATTCCCTGCGCGGGAAGCTGGTGCGCACCGAGGATGAAATGGGTCTGCGCATTGCACAGACGCCAGAATCCGTCATCTCTCGCACCCGCAAAGTCAACGATTCTGGCGTAGGTATTTACCAGCCGTAATCCTTCTGGCCTGCCCTCCTGGCAGGCCTTGTATTTCCTCTCATCACCCCCAATATCTACCGCAACGCTTGCGCCTTTATTCTATGGCGTGAATAATTTCGGTAATGACCGTTTTATTACGCCGTGTGGCCACAGGTCAGTTAACCAATAAAAGAGGAACAGTTTGAACATAGATACGCGTGAAATTAGCCTTGAGCCCGCAGACAACGCTCGCCTGCTGAGCCTGTGCGGGCCGTTTGATGACAACATCAAACAACTGGAGCGACGTCTGGGTATCGAAATCAATCGTCGCGATAACCATTTCAAACTCACCGGACGCCCAATCTGCGTCAATGCCGCGGCAGATATTCTCCGCAGCCTGTATGTTGATACCGCCCCGATGCGTGGCGAAATTCAGGATATTGAGCCTGAACAGATCCACCTTGCCATCAAAGAGGCGCGCGTGCTCGAGCAGAGCGCCGAGAGCGTGCCGGACTACGGTAAGGCCATCAATATCAAGACCAAGCGCGGCGTCATCAAGCCGCGTACGCCGAACCAGGCGCAGTACATCGCCAACATTCTTGACCATGACATCACCTTCGGCGTGGGTCCGGCGGGGACGGGTAAAACCTATCTGGCGGTTGCCGCTGCGGTGGATGCGCTGGAGCGTCAGGAAATCCGTCGCATCCTGCTGACCCGTCCTGCCGTAGAAGCCGGTGAGAAACTCGGCTTCCTGCCGGGCGATTTGAGTCAGAAAGTGGACCCCTATTTGCGCCCGCTGTACGACGCGCTGTTCGAAATGCTCGGCTTCGAGAAAGTTGAAAAGCTTATTGAGCGTAACGTGATTGAAGTCGCCCCGCTGGCCTACATGCGTGGCCGTACGCTTAACGACGCGTTCATCATTCTGGATGAGAGCCAGAACACCACCATCGAACAGATGAAGATGTTCCTGACGCGTATCGGCTTTAACTCGAAAGCGGTTATCACCGGTGACGTGACCCAGATTGACCTGCCGCGCAACACCAAATCGGGTCTGCGTCACGCCATCGAAGTGCTGGCCGAGGTAGACGAAATCAGCTTTAACTTCTTCCACAGTGAAGATGTGGTACGCCATCCGGTCGTCGCGCGTATCGTTAACGCTTATGAGGCCTGGGAAGAGGCCGATCAGAAGCGCAGGGCCGAACTGGCCGCAGAACGTAAGCGCGAAGCGCAGGAGCATGAACAGAAATGAGTCAGGTGATCCTCGATTTACAGCTGGCCTGTGAAGATAATTCCGGCATGCCAGAAGAGGCACAGTTTCAGAAATGGCTGGATGCGGTAATCCCCCAGTTTCAGGAAGAATCAGAAGTCACGATTCGCCTGGTGGATGAAGCGGAAAGCCATGAGCTCAACCTGACCTACCGCGGGAAAGATAAGCCGACCAACGTGCTCTCTTTCCCGTTCGAAGCGCCTCCGGGTATTGAGATGCCGCTGCTGGGCGATCTGATTATCTGCCGTCAGGTGGTTGAGCAGGAAGCCAAAGAGCAGCAAAAGCCGCTGGAAGCACACTGGGCACACATGGTGGTGCACGGTAGCCTGCATCTTCTGGGTTACGACCATATTGAAGATGACGAAGCGGAAGAGATGGAATCCCTCGAGACAGAGATAATGCTTGCTCTGGGCTATGAGGATCCGTACATTGCCGAGAAAGAATAGTCAGTCACTGACTACCATTCCGCCGCGCAGGGATAGAGCGCGGCGGTTAACGTTGAACTAACAAGAGAACCCTTAACAAACGCCATGAGCGACGACAATTCACACAGTAGCGACACGACAACCACAAAAAAGGGATTTTTCTCCCTCATTCTGAACCAGCTTTTCCACGGCGAACCCAAAAACCGTGATGAACTGCTGGAGCTGATTC
The DNA here is from genome assembly GCF_014982165.1 of Enterobacter cloacae complex sp. P24RS. Lineage (NCBI taxonomy): Bacteria > Pseudomonadati > Pseudomonadota > Gammaproteobacteria > Enterobacterales > Enterobacteriaceae > Enterobacter > Enterobacter cloacae complex sp. P24RS. The sequence goes on along the minus strand of NZ_JADCKU010000007.1, from coordinate 94,419 downwards.
GTGATTCCGGGCAGAACGATCTTATCGATGAAGATACGCGCGAAATGCTCGAAGGGGTGATGGACATCGCCGACCAGCGCGTCCGCGACATCATGATCCCCCGCTCGCAGATGATTACCCTGAAACGCAACCAGACGCTGGACGAGTGCCTCGATGTGATTATCGAATCGGCTCACTCGCGCTTCCCGGTCATCAGCGAAGATAAAGATCACATCGAAGGGATTTTGATGGCGAAAGATCTGCTGCCGTTTATGCGCAGCGATGCCGAAGCCTTCAGTATGGAAAAAGTGTTACGTCCGGCCGTCGTTGTGCCGGAAAGTAAACGTGTGGATCGGATGCTGAAGGAGTTTCGCTCCCAGCGCTACCACATGGCGATTGTTATTGATGAATTTGGCGGCGTTTCCGGTCTGGTTACAATCGAGGACATCCTTGAGCTGATCGTGGGCGAAATTGAAGATGAGTATGACGAAGAAGAGGATATCGACTTCCGTCAGCTGAGCCGCCACACCTGGACCGTGCGCGCGCTGGCCTCCATTGAAGACTTCAACGACACCTTCGGCACCAGCTTCAGCGATGAAGAAGTGGACACCATTGGCGGTCTGGTGATGCAGGCCTTCGGCCATCTTCCGGCCCGCGGTGAAACCGTTGACATCGATGGTTACCAGTTCAAGGTCGCAATGGCTGACAGCCGACGTATTATTCAGGTTCACGTCAGAATGCCGGACGACTCACCGGTGCCAAAACTGGAAGATTAATGTAAATGGCATTTGCCCCATTATTTGAACGCCAGCGCGTCCGTTTGCTGCTGGCGCTGTTACTCGGAGCCAGCGGTACGCTGGCTTTTTCTCCTTACGATATCTGGCCTGCCGCTCTTCTCTCCCTGATGGGGCTACAGGGTCTTACCCTGAACCGTCGCCCGGTACAGGCCGCGGCCATCGGCTACTTCTGGGGGCTGGGGCTGTTCGGCTCTGGCATCAACTGGGTCTACGTCAGTATCGCGCAATTTGGCGGAATGCCGGGGCCGGTTAACGTCTTCCTGGTTGTGCTGCTCGCCGCGTATCTGTCGCTCTACACCGGCCTGTTCGCGGGTGTCCTTTCTCGTCTGTGGCCTAAAACCAGCTGGCTGCGCGTGGCGATAGCGGCTCCCGCTGTCTGGCAAATCACCGAATTTCTGCGCGGCTGGGTACTGACCGGCTTCCCGTGGTTGCAGTTCGGCTATAGCCAGATAGACGGCCCGCTGAAAGGTCTGGCTCCCGTCATGGGCGTGGAGGCGATCAACTTCCTGTTAATTGCGGTCAGCGGCCTGCTGGTGCTGGCCCTGGTGACGCGTAACGGGAAGCCGCTGGCTGTCGCGCTGATCCTGTTTGCCCTGCCCTTCCCGCTGCGCTATATCCAGTGGTACACGCTGGAGCCCGCGCGCGCCACGCAGGTTTCTCTGGTGCAGGGCGATATCCCGCAGTCACTGAAATGGGATGAGAATCAGCTGCTGAACACGCTGAAAATCTACGCCAACGCCACCGAAGAGGTGATGGGCAAATCACAGCTCATCATCTGGCCTGAGTCTGCGATCCCGGACCTGGAGATCAATCAGCAACCCTTCCTGAAGATGATGGACGATTTGCTGCGCGCCCGCGGCAGTACGCTGATTACCGGCATTGTGGATGCGCGTCTGAACCAGCAGAACCGCTATGACACCTACAACGCGATCATTACGCTCGGTAAGGACAGCGATTACAGCTATACCTCCACCAATCGCTACAACAAAAACCACCTTGTACCGTTTGGCGAGTTTGTTCCGCTGGAGTCGATTCTGCGCCCGCTGGCACCGTTCTTTGATTTGCCGATGTCCTCATTCAGCCGCGGCCCGTACGTTCAGCCGCAGCTTCACGCGCACGGTTTTGCCCTGACGGCCGTCATTTGCTACGAGATTATCCTCGGCGAGCAGGTGCGCGATAACTTCCGCCCGGACACCGACTATCTGCTGACCATCTCAAACGACGCCTGGTTCGGTAAATCGATTGGCCCGTGGCAGCACTTCCAGATGGCGCGAATGCGTTCTCTGGAGCTGGCGCGTCCGCTGCTGCGTAGCACCAATAACGGCATCACCGCCGTGATTGGCCCGCAGGGCGAAATCCAGGCCATGATCCCGCAGTTCACCCGTGAAGTGCTGACAACCAAAGTCACGCCTGCCTCGGGCCTGACGCCGTACGCCCGCACCGGCAACTGGCCGCTGTGGATCCTGACCGCGCTGTTCGGCTTTGGCGCCGTGCTGATGAGCCTGCGTCAGCGTCGTCGCTAGTCTAACCTTCTGTTGCCGGGTGGCGCTGACGCTTACCCGGCCTACATTTTTACTCCCGCAGGTCGGTTAAGGCGTCGCCGCCACCCGACAATTTCCTCCCAACCCTTCAATTCTGGCACGCCTGTTGCTTTATTTCTTCACGCAAACGCTGTCTGGCTTAACGTGCAACCCTGTCGCACCAGCAACGATCGCCGGTGGCACCGAAACGGTGCAACGGGAGATTATTGCCTCGGAATGGTGCGGCGCGCTTCGCAAAAATAAACAATAACGCAGCAAAATCTTTACATTAAGCCAGACTAAATGTTAACAAGCTTGCATAACACTGCACTCGCATTGCGCGAGATATAACAACATCACAATGGGTATCTATGCGTCACTGGCGCTGATAAGAAAGGAGTTGGGTATGCAATTACGTAAACTGGCCACAGCAATGCTGGTTATGGGAATGTCTGCGGGCATCGTCCACGCTGAAGACGCTCCGGCAGCAGGAAGCACTCTCGACAAGATTGCCAAAAACGGCGTGATCGTGGTCGGCCACCGTGAATCTTCTGTCCCGTTCTCTTACTACGACAACACGCAAAAAGTCGTGGGCTATTCACAGGATTACTCCAACGCCATCGTTGAAGCCGTGAAGAAAAAGCTGAACAAACCTGACCTGCAAGTGAAGCTGATCCCCATCACTTCACAGAACCGTATCCCTCTGCTGCAAAACGGCACGTTTGATTTTGAGTGTGGCTCGACCACCAACAACCTTGAACGTCAGAAACAGGCCGCTTTCTCCGATACCATCTTCGTTGTGGGCACTCGCCTGCTGACGAAAAAAGGCGGCGATATCAAAGACTTTGCTGACCTGAAAGGCAAAGCGGTTGTCGTGACCTCCGGTACCACATCCGAAGTACTGCTGCACAAGCTGAACGACGAGAAGAAAATGGACATGCGCATCATCAGCGCGAAAGACCACGGCGACTCGTTCCGTACCCTGGAAAGCGGTCGTGCTGTCGCGTTTATGATGGATGACGCCCTGCTGGCGGGCGAACGCGCGAAGGCGAAGAAACCAGACAACTGGGAAATCGTCGGAACCGCGCAGTCGAAAGAAGCTTACGGCTGTATGCTGCGTAAAGGCGATGAAGACTTCAAAAAGCTGATCGATGACACCATCGCTCAGGCGCAAACCTCTGGCGAAGCGGCAAAATGGTTCGACAAGTGGTTCAAGAACCCTATTCCACCAAAAAACCTGAACATGAACTTTGAACTGTCTGACGACATGAAAGCGCTGTTCAAATCACCAAACGACAAAGCTCTTAACTAATTAGAACGACAGGGGCGGGATCTCCTGCCCTCTCGATTGTCGGGAAGCATGGACAGACTATACGTTGAGTGGTCGTTCCCCACTCAGCGCAAAAATTGAGCTTCTCACCAATCTTCGAGGGTAGCGCTGCTACCCTCTTTTTTCTGGAGTTTACTATGTCAATTGACTGGAACTGGGGCATCTTTCTGCAACAAGCCCCGTTCGGCAACACCACCTATCTCGGCTGGCTGTGGAGCGGCTTTCAGGTTACCGTTGCGCTATCGATAACGGCGTGGATTATCGCGTTTCTTGTCGGTTCGCTGTTCGGTATTCTGCGTACCGTCCCTAACCGTTTTCTCTCTTCAATTGGCACGCTCTATGTGGAACTGTTCCGTAACGTTCCGCTGATCGTGCAGTTCTTTACCTGGTATCTGGTGATCCCGGAACTGCTGCCGGAAGATCTCGGCATGTGGTTCAAGGCAGAACTGGATCCTAACGTACAGTTCTTTGTCTCTTCCATGCTGTGTCTGGGGCTGTTCACCGCTGCGCGCGTCTGCGAGCAGGTACGTGCCGCCATACAGTCACTGCCGCGCGGGCAAAAGAATGCGGCACTGGCGATGGGCCTGACCCTGCCACAGGCCTACCGTTACGTCCTGTTGCCTAACGCTTACCGCGTCATCGTTCCGCCAATGACCTCCGAAATGATGAACCTGGTGAAAAACTCGGCCATCGCCTCAACCATTGGCCTGGTCGATATGGCGGCGCAGGCGGGTAAGCTGCTGGATTACTCCGCTCACGCGTGGGAATCCTTCACGGCGATCACGCTCGCGTATGTTCTGATTAACGCTTTCATCATGCTGGTGATGAACCTGGTTGAACGCAAAGTACGCCTGCCGGGCAATCTGGGGGGCAAATAAATAATGTACGAATTTGACTGGAGTTCCATTGTTCCCTCCATGCCCTATCTGCTGGATGGACTGGCAATTACCTTAAAGATCACCGTTATCGCTATTATTGTCGGTATTGTCTGGGGCACCCTGCTGGCGGTGATGCGCCTGTCGAGCTTTAAGCCGCTCGCCTGGTTCGCCACGGCTTACGTTAACGTATTCCGCTCCATTCCACTGGTCATGGTGCTGCTGTGGTTTTACCTGATTGTTCCCGGATTCTTACAGAACGTGCTGGGACTGTCGCCGAAAACCGATATCCGCCTGATCTCTGCCATGGTGGCGTTTTCCATGTTTGAAGCCGCCTACTACTCCGAGATCATCCGCGCCGGTATTCAGAGTATCTCTCGCGGGCAGTCCAGCGCTGCGCTGGCGCTCGGTATGACGCACTGGCAGTCCATGAAGCTGATTATTCTGCCGCAGGCGTTTCGCGCCATGGTTCCGCTGCTGCTGACGCAAGGCATCGTCCTGTTCCAGGATACCTCCCTGGTCTACGTGCTGAGCCTGGCAGACTTCTTCCGTACCGCCTCCACCATTGGCGAACGTGACGGAACGCAGGTTGAGATGATCCTCTTCGCGGGCGGGGTCTATTTTGTGATTAGTTTAAGCGCATCGCTGTTGGTCAGCTGGCTGAAGAAAAGGACCGTATAATGATTTCCCTGAAAAATGTTTCTAAATGGTATGGGCACTTTCAGGTGCTGACCGACTGCTCAACAGAAGTGAAAAAAGGCGATGTGGTGGTGGTCTGCGGCCCGTCCGGTTCCGGTAAGTCTACGCTTATCAAAACCGTTAATGGTCTGGAACCTGTCCAGCAGGGTGAAATTGTCGTTAACGGCACCAAAGTGAACGACCGTAAAACCAACCTTGCCCAGCTTCGCTCCCACGTGGGCATGGTGTTCCAGCATTTTGAGCTGTTCCCGCACCTGTCGATCATTGAAAACCTGACGCTTGCGCAGGTGAAAGTGCTGAAGCGCGATAAAAAAGCGGCGCGCGAAAAAGGGCTGAAGTTACTGGAACGCGTCGGGCTCTCTGCGCATGCGGATAAGTTCCCGGCACAGCTTTCGGGCGGCCAGCAGCAGCGCGTGGCAATCGCGCGGGCGCTGTGTATGGATCCGGTGGCGATGCTATTCGATGAACCGACTTCTGCACTCGATCCTGAAATGATCAACGAAGTGCTGGACGTGATGGTGGAGCTGGCGCACGAAGGGATGACCATGATGGTGGTGACGCACGAAATGGGCTTCGCCCGTAAAGTGGCCAACCGCGTGATCTTCATGGATGAAGGGAAAATCGTTGAAGACTCGCCGAAAGAAGAGTTCTTCGCGAATCCGAAATCCGAACGCGCTAAAGACTTCCTCGCTAAAATCCTGCATTAATCTTTTCAGTGCGCAATCTGCGGATTGCGCACTGCTTCACGCTTTAGATCTCTTTTTCTATTCGGCGTCACATCGCAGCGTTAACCTTGTCACAAAATAATGCTAAGAATGGAGAACGCTATGGCACACCCTATAATTCTCGACTGCGACCCGGGTCATGATGACGCGATCGCGCTCGTCCTCGCGCTTGCCTCCCCTGAACTGGACGTCAAAGCTGTCACCTCCTCCGCCGGGAACCAGACGCCGGATAAAACCTTGCGAAACGTGTTGCGCATGCTGACGCTGCTGAAACGCACCGATATTCCGGTCGCAGGCGGCGCCATTAAGCCGCTGATGCGCGAGCTGATCATTGCGGACAACGTTCACGGTGAAAGCGGGCTGGATGGCCCGGCACTGCCGGAGCCAGGTTTCGCACCGCAAGACTGCACTGCCGTCGAGCTAATGGCGAAGATACTGCGTGAAAGCGCAGAGCCGGTGACGCTGGTGGCTACCGGCCCGCAGACCAACGTTGCGCTTCTGCTGAACAGCCATCCTGAACTGCACAGCAACATCGCCCGTATTGTCATCATGGGCGGGTCAATGGGGCTGGGGAACTGGACGCCTGCGGCCGAATTCAACATCTTTGTTGACCCGGAAGCGGCGGAGATCGTCTTCCAGTCGGGCCTGCCGATTGTGATGGCGGGGCTGGACGTGACGCATCGGGCGCAGATTATGGCAGACGATATTGAACGCTTTAGCGCCGTGGACAACCCGGTTGCAACGACCGTGGCCGAGCTGCTCGACTTCTTTATGGAGTATCACAAAGCCGAGAAGTGGGGCTTCCACGGCGCGCCGCTGCACGACCCATGCACCATCGCCTGGCTGCTGAAGCCGGAGATGTTTACCACATTGGATCGCTGGGTTGGCGTGGAGACGCAGGGGAAATATACCCAAGGAATGACGGTGGTAGACTATTACTCATTGACGGGAAACAAGCCGAATACGACGGTAATGGTGGATATTGATCGGGAAGCGTTTGTGGATTTGCTGGCGGAGAGGCTGGCTTATTATTCTGCGGCCTGATGCCCTCACCCTGGCCCTCTCCCACGGGGAGAGGGAATAAACCTGCGCTTTTACTTATGGCTCAAACGGGCGACGCTGGAACTGGTCGTGACCGCACTTAGGACACAGCGACAGCACCTCCGGCGTATAAACGGCCACATGGTGGTGGCACTTCTCACACACCAGATTCCCCAGCCCCACCACTTCGCCGCTGTGATAGACACCGTGGTGGTTTAAATCCTGGAACACCTCGCGCCACTCCAGCTGGGTTTTATCGGTAATATCTGCCAGCTCCTGCCACAGGCTCTCTTTAATGACCCGCATAAAAACGCTGTCGGCGATCTCGTCCTGATTCTCCTCGTAGCTTCGCGCAAACTCTTCCAGGTCACGGCGCACGGCGCGCGTCACCTCTTCCACTTCGGTTCGCGTTAACTCACCCGTTTGCGTCACGCGTGCGCGTGCCTGTTCGACCAGCGCGTCGATATCGCGCTCGCCGTTACGCAGCCGTTCCGTCAGTGTGGCCATCAGTTCACGGTAAAATTGAGCAACCTTGTTCATCATTTTGCCTCCCGGGTAAGTAACTGTCTCTAATAATAGACCTTATTTCGTCACCGCTTTGTCAGGTGAAGCACAGACCCGGTAAATTCCTGCAAAGTGCATTTGCGTGAAAGGCTGTTTTGACGCGGGCGTTTGGGCTATGCTATGCGGATCTGAATTACCACATCCATTGGCTACATTTGTAGCTGTATTGAACACAGGACCACTGGCTGCCATGCAAGAGCAATACCGCCCGGAAGAGATAGAATCAAAAGTCCAGCAACACTGGGACGAGAAGCGCACCTTTGAAGTAACCGAAGACGAGAGCAAAGAGAAGTATTACTGCCTGTCGATGCTTCCCTATCCTTCTGGTCGACTACACATGGGCCATGTGCGTAACTACACCATCGGTGATGTGATTGCACGCTACCAGCGTATGCTGGGCAAAAACGTTCTTCAGCCTATCGGCTGGGATGCGTTCGGCCTGCCTGCTGAAGGCGCAGCGGTGAAAAACAACACGGCACCGGCTCCGTGGACGTACGACAACATCGCGTACATGAAAAATCAGCTGAAAATGCTGGGCTTTGGCTACGACTGGAGCCGCGAGCTGGCTACCTGTACACCAGAATATTATCGCTGGGAGCAGAAGTTTTTCACCGAGCTGTATAAAAAAGGCCTGGTCTACAAAAAAACGTCCGCCGTTAACTGGTGCCCGAATGACCAGACAGTACTGGCGAACGAGCAGGTTATCGACGGCTGCTGCTGGCGCTGCGACACCAAAGTTGAGCGTAAAGAGATCCCGCAGTGGTTTATCAAAATCACCGCCTACGCTGACGAGCTGCTGAACGATCTGGACACTCTGGATCACTGGCCTGACACCGTTAAAACCATGCAGCGCAACTGGATTGGCCGTTCCGAAGGCGTTGAAATCACCTTCAACGTAGAAAACTACGACCAGACCCTGACCGTCTACACCACCCGTCCGGACACCTTCATGGGTGCGACTTACCTTGCCGTGGCTGCGGGTCACCCGCTGGCACAAAAAGCAGCGGAAAACAATCCGGAGCTGGCAACCTTCATCGACGAATGCCGCAACACGAAAGTGGCCGAAGCCGACATGGCGACGATGGAGAAAAAAGGCGTTGATACCGGCTTCAAAGCAATTCACCCGCTGACGGGCGAAGCCATCCCGGTCTGGGCAGCGAACTTCGTGCTGATGGAATACGGTACGGGCGCAGTGATGGCCGTGCCGGGCCACGATCAGCGTGACTACGAATTTGCTACCAAATACGGCCTGAACATCAAGCCTGTGATCCTGGCGGCTGACGGTTCTGAACCTGACCTCTCCGAGCAGGCGCTGACCGAAAAAGGCACCCTGTTTAACTCCGGTGAGTTTAGCGGCCTGAGCTTCGAAGAGGGCTTCAACGCCATCGCCGACAGACTGGCCTCGCTGGGCGTGGGCGAGCGTAAAGTGAACTACCGTCTGCGCGACTGGGGCGTTTCCCGTCAGCGTTACTGGGGTGCGCCAATCCCTATGGTGACCCTGGAAGACGGCACCGTCATGCCAACCCCGGAAGATCAGCTGCCGGTGATCCTGCCGGAAGACGTGGTCATGGACGGTATCACCAGCCCGATCAAAGCCGATCCTGAGTGGGCCAAAACCACCGTCAACGGTCAGCCAGCGCTGCGTGAAACCGACACCTTCGACACCTTCATGGAGTCCTCCTGGTACTACGCGCGCTACACCTGCCCGCAGTATAAAGAAGGCATGCTGGATTCGGACGCGGCAAACTACTGGCTGCCGGTAGACATCTACATCGGCGGCATTGAACACGCCATCATGCACCTGCTCTACTTCCGCTTCTTCCACAAACTGATGCGTGACGCAGGCCTGGTCAATTCCAACGAGCCAGCAAAACAGCTGCTGTGTCAGGGGATGGTGCTGGCAGATGCGTTCTACTACGTTGGCGCGAACGGCGAGCGTAACTGGGTTTCTCCCGTTGATGCGATTGTCGAACGTGACGAGAAAGGCCGTATCGTGAAGGCGAAAGACGCTGAAGGTCATGAACTGGTTTATACCGGCATGAGCAAGATGTCCAAGTCTAAAAATAACGGCATCGACCCGCAGGTGATGGTTGAGCGTTACGGTGCAGACACCGTGCGTCTGTTCATGATGTTCGCATCTCCGGCAGACATGACCCTGGAGTGGCAGGAATCCGGTGTTGAAGGGGCCAACCGCTTCCTGAAACGCGTCTGGAAACTGGTTTACGAGCACACCTCTCAGGGCGATGCGCCAGCGCTGAACGTAGCTGTATTGACTGAAGATCAGCAGGCGCTGCGTCGTGATGTTCATAAAACCATTGCGAAAGTCACCGACGATATTGGTCGTCGTCAGACCTTCAATACCGCAATTGCGGCTATTATGGAACTGATGAACAAGCTGGCGAAAGCTCCGCAGGACGGCGAGCAGGATCGCGCGTTAATGCGTGAAGCGCTGCTGGCGGTCGTTCGCATGCTGAACCCGTTCACGCCGCACGTTAGCTTCACGCTGTGGCAAGAGCTGAAAGGCGAAGGCGATATCGACAACGCGCCGTGGCCAGTGGCTGATGAATCCGCTATGGTGGAAAACACCACGCTGGTGGTGGTGCAGGTTAACGGTAAAGTGCGCGGTAAAATCACCGTCGCGGTCGACGCAACCGAAGAACAGGTTCGCGAGCGCGCAGGCCAGGAGCATCTGGTCGCGAAATACCTTGAGGGCGTTACCGTACGTAAAGTGATCTACGTACCGGGTAAACTGCTGAATCTGGTCGTTGGCTAAGCGCGGGAGGAAACGTGCGACAACTGGCAACAATACTCTTATCTCTGGCGGTGCTTGTCACCGCTGGCTGCGGCTGGCACCTGCGCAACACCACGGCAGTGCCTGCGCAGATGAAAACGATGATCTTTGACTCATCCGATCCGAACGGACCGCTGAGCCGGGCCATTCGTAACCAACTGCGTTTGAACGATGTTAAGCTGATCGAGAAGGGAACCCTGCGTCAGGATGTTCCTTCGCTTCGCGTCCTGAAATCTACACTGTCACAAGACACGGCGTCGATCTTCCAGGATGGTCGAACCGCGGAATATCAAATGGTGCTTACCGTTGATGCGGCCGTCTTAATGCCGGGTAAAGATATTTACCCTATCAACACCAAAGTCTACCGTTCGTTCTTCGATAACCCGCAGACGGCCCTGGCAAAAGACGCTGAACAGCAGATTATCATCAAGGAAATGTATGATAAGGCCGCAGAGCAGCTGATCCGTAGACTGCCTGCCATTGCCGCGTCGTCGAAAAAAGGCGCTGACGTCATCGAAACACCGGATGCCAGCACGCCGGACATGCCAACGTCGCTGGGTAACTGATGATCAGGTTGTATCCTGAACAACTCCGCGCGCAGCTCAACGAAGGGCTGCGCGCGGCCTACCTGCTACTTGGTAACGACCCCCTGTTACTTCAGGAAAGCCTTGATGCTGTTCGCCATGCGGCAGCCGCACAGGGTTTTGATGAGCATCATACGTTTCAGATCGATAACAGTACCGACTGGAACGCTATCTTCTCGCTATGTCAGGCCATGAGCCTGTTTGCCTCACGTCAGACAATCCAGATCCTGCTGCCAGAGAATGGCCCTAACGCCGCCATCAACGAACAGCTCGCCATGCTGGTCAGCTTGTTACACAGCGATCTGCTGCTGATAGTACGCGGCAACAAACTCACAAAAGCGCAGGAAAACGCGGCCTGGTTTACCCGGCTGGCCACCAGTGCAGTACTGGTTACCTGCCAGACGCCTGAACAGGCACATCTGCCAAAATGGGTTGCCGCGCGAGCAAAGCAGCACAACCTGCAACTGGACGATGCTGCCAGCCAGCTCCTTTGCTACTGCTATGAAGGCAATCTTCTGGCACTGGCGCAGGCGCTGGACAGGCTCTCCCTGCTGTGGCCGGATGGCAAGCTGACGCTACCCCGCGTCGAACAGGCGGTGAACGATGCCGCGCACTTTACCCCCTTCCACTGGGTTGATGCGCTGCTGTCGGCGAAAAGTAAGCGTGCCCTGCACATACTGCAACAGCTGCGCCTGGAAGGCAGTGAGCCGGTCATTCTGCTCCGCACGCTCCAGCGCGAACTACTGCTGCTGAACAACCTTAAGCGCCAGTCTGCGCATACGCCCCTGCGCGCCTTATTCGACAAGCATCGCGTGTGGCAGAACCGTCGGGCGATGACCACAGAGGCGATAAACCGCCTGAGCCAGGAGCAGTTGCGTCAGGCCGTGCAGCTGCTGATGCGCGCCGAACTGACGCTGAAACAGGATTACGGCCAGTCCGTCTGGGCGGAGCTGGAGAGCCTCTCCTTACTGCTCTGCCATAAGGCGCTGGCAGACGTATTTATCGATGGGTGATATGCATTCTTTACAGGCAATGTATGGCGGGACCTTCGACCCGGTGCACTATGGGCATCTTAAGCCGGTAGAAATCCTCGCGAATTTGATTGGCTTGCAGCGGGTGATCATCATGCCCAACAATGTTCCGCCGCACCGTCCTCAGCCAGAAGCAACCAGCGAACAGCGCAAAGCGATGCTCGCGCTGGCTATCGCCGATAAGCCTCTCTTCACGCTTGACGAGCGCGAACTGCGCCGGGATACGCCGTCCTGGACATCGCAAACGCTGCGGGAGTGGCGCGCTGAACAGGGGCCAGTGAAACCGCTGGCGTTTATCATCGGCCAGGATTCCTTGCTCAACTTTCCCAGCTGGTACCAGTACGAAACCATTCTGGAAAACAGTCACTTGCTGGTCTGCCGCCGTCCGGGCTACCCGCTGACCATGCGTGAAGCGCAGCATCAGCAGTGGCTTGACGCGCATCTGACGGACAATATAGAAGACCTTCACAGCCTGCCCGCCGGTAAAATTTACCTCGCCGAGACGCCGTGGTTTGATATTTCCGCAACCCTCATCCGCGAGCGTCTCCAGCAGGGTTTGAACTGTGACGATCTCCTGCCCTTACCTGTGCTGGACTATATCCACGCACACGGTCTGTATCAGAAAAGTACAGATGCCTGAACATCGCCGGCGAAATTGTCTGTTAATGATTATCCTGCCTTGACAGGCTAAGCCATACTGATATCCTCCGCTGCCAGACTTTCCCGCCGATCGTTGCTTTACAGAAATTGTTTTACAAAAATGGCGATGCAATCTCAGGCGGAGGGTGGGATGATACCCGCCTTCAAAAGCCGGGCGGTGACATTTGTCCCGCGACTGGCGTCAGTTCAGGTATACTGGCTGACCACGAATTCACAGTTGTACAATCTCATTCACCCAGGGGGAAAACTTGCAGGGTAAAGCACTCCAGGATTTTGTTATCGACAAAATTGATGACCTGAAAGGTCAGGACATCATCGCTATCGACGTTAAGGGTAAATCCAGCATCACCGACTGCATGATTATCTGCACCGGTACCTCAACTCGTCACGTTGTTTCGATTGCTGACCATGTTGTTCAGGAATCGCGCGCGGCAGGGCTGCTTCCGCTGGGCGTTGAAGGTGAAGCGACCGCTGACTGGGTGGTTGTCGATCTCGGCGATGTGATTGTCCACGTCATGCAGGAAGAGAGCCGTCGCCTGTATGAGCTGGAAAAACTCTGGGGTTAATGCGTGAAGTTGCAGCTGGTCGCCGTCGGCACCAAAATGCCGGACTGGGTACAAACCGGTTTTACTGAGTATCTGCGTCGTTTCCCAAAAGATATGCCGTTCGAACTGGTGGAGATCCCAGCAGGAAAGCGCGGCAAGAACGCAGATATCAAACGTATTCTCGATAAAGAGGGAGAGCTGATGCTGGCTGCCGCAGGCAAAAACCGCATCGTGACCCTCGATATCCCGGGCAAGCCCTGGGATACGCCGCAGCTGGCGCACGAACTGGAGCGCTGGAAGCAGGACGGTCGTGACGTCAGTCTGTTGATTGGCGGACCAGAGGGGTTATCTCCCGCCTGCAAAGCGGCAGCAGAACAAAGTTGGTCACTCTCTGCGCTGACGCTGCCCCACCCGCTCGTGCGGGTTCTCGTGGCAGAAAGTTTGTATCGCGCGTGGAGCATCACTACCAACCACCCTTATCACCGCGAGTAATGACTGACCAGGGTAACTTAAGCAGCGGATGAAACTACAGAATTCTTTTCGCGACTATACGGCTGAGTCCGCGCTGTTTGTGCGCCGGGCGCTGGTCGCCTTTACGGGGATTTTGCTGCTTACCGGCGTGCTGATCGCCAACCTCTATAATCTGCAAATTGTCCGCTATACCGATTACCAGACCCGCTCAAACGAAAACCGTATCAAGCTGGTGCCCATCGCGCCCAGCCGCGGCATTATCTACGATCGTAACGGCACCCCGCTGGCGCTAAACCGCACCATCTACCAGATAGAAATGATGCCGGAGAAAGTGGATAACGTGCAGGATACGCTGAACGCGCTGAGAAGCGTTGTCGACCTGAACGATGATGACATCGCGGCGTTCAAAAAAGAGCGCGCACGCTCTCACCGCTTCACCTCCATTCCGGTAAAAACCAACCTGACAGAAGTTCAGGTCGCCCGTTTTGCCGTTAACCAGTACCGTTTCCCCGGCGTGGAAGTCAAAGGCTATAAGCGCCGCTACTATCCTTACGGCTCCGCGCTGACGCACGTGATTGGCTACGTCTCCAAAATCAACGATAAAGACGTCGAACGCCTTGATAAAGACGGCAAGCTGGCTAACTACGCCGCAACCCATGATATCGGCAAGCTGGGGATCGAACGTTACTACGAAGATGTCCTGCACGGTCAGACCGGTTATGAAGAGGTTGAAGTCAACAACCGTGGTCGCGTGATCCGTCAGCTAAAAGAGGTCCCCCCGCAGGCGGGACATGACGTGTATCTGACGCTCGACCTGAAGCTCCAGCAGTATATCGAAACGCTGCTGGCGGGTAGCCGCGCCGCCGTGATCGTGACCGACCCGCGTACCGGCGGCATTCTGGCGATGGTTTCCATGCCAAGCTACGATCCGAACCTCTTCGTGGACGGTATTTCCAGCAAAGATTACTCCGGCCTGCTCAATGACCCAAACACCCCGCTGGTGAACCGCGCTACGCAGGGGGTTTATCCTCCAGCCTCAACGGTTAAACCGTATGTCGCCGTGTCTGCGCTGAGCGCGGGCGTCATTACCCGCAATACCAGCCTGTTTGACCCGGGCTGGTGGCAGTTGCCTGGCTCTGAGAAACGCTACCGCGACTGGAAAAAATGGGGCCATGGCCATCTGAACGTGACCAAATCACTGGAGGAGTCTGCTGATACCTTCTTCTATCAGGTCGCCTACGACATGGGTATTGACCGTCTGTCTGAATGGATGAGCAAATTCGGCTACGGGCATTACACCGGTATAGATTTGGCGGAAGAGCGTTCCGGCAACATGCCAACCCGCGAATGGAAGCAGAAGCGCTTTAAAAAGCCCTGGTATCAGGGTGACACCATTCCGGTGGGGATCGGCCAGGGTTACTGGACGGCAACGCCGCTGCAAATGAACAAGGCGATGATGATCCTCATCAACGATGGCGTAGTGAAAGTGCCGCACCTGCTGCAAAGCACCGTTGAAGACGGCAAAAAAGTGCCGTGGATACAGCCTCATGAGCCACCGGTGGGTGACATTCACTCCGGATTCTGGGAAATCGCGAAAGACGGTATGTACGGCGTAGCCAACCGCCCTAACGGCACGGCGCACAAATATTTCGCTGGCGCACCGTATAAGGTTGCCGCCAAATCGGGTACTGCACAGGTCTTCGGTCTGAAAGCGAATGAAACCTATAACGCCCACAAAATTGCCGAACGTCTGCGTGACCACAAGCTCATGACGGCGTTTGCCCCTTACGATAACCCGCAGGTTGCGGTGGCGATGATTCTGGAAAACGGCGGCGCAGGCCCGGCGGTGGGTACCATCATGCGTCAAATCCTCGACCACATCATGCTGGGTGATAACAATACCGAACTGCCTGCTGAAAACCCGGCAGCCGCTGCGGCGGAGGACCAATAATCATGACGGATAATCCGAATAAAAAATCGCTGTGGGATAAGATCCACATCGACCCAGCCATGCTGCTGATCCTGCTGGCTCTGCTGGTGTACAGCGCCCTCGTTATCTGGAGCGCCAGCGGCCAGGATATCGGCATGATGGAGCGTAAAATCGGCCAGATCGCCATGGGCCTGGTCATTATGGTGGTGATGGCGCAAATCCCACCGCGCGTGTATGAGGGCTGGGCGCCCTATCTCTATATTTTCTGTATCATTTTGCTGGTGGCGGTAGACGCGTTCGGTGCCATCTCGAAGGGGGCGCAACGCTGGCTGGATCTGGGGATTGTCCGCTTCCAGCCGTCGGAAATTGCCAAAATCGCCGTTCCGCTGATGGTGGCGCGCTTCATTAACCGCGACGTCTGTCCGCCGTCGTTGAAAAATACCGCCATTGCGCTGGTGCTGATTTTCCTGCCGACGCTGCTCGTGGCCGCACAGCCTGACCTCGGTACCTCGATTCTTATCGCCCTCTCCGGCCTGTTCGTTCTGTTCCTGTCCGGCCTGAGCTGGCGCCTGATCGGCATCGCGGTAGTCCTGCTGGCAGCCTTCATCCCTATTCTCTGGTTCTTCCTGATGCATGATTACCAGCGCCAGCGCGTGATGATGCTGCTCGATCCCGAGACCGATCCGCTGGGCGCAGGCTATCATATTATTCAGTCGAAGATTGCGATTGGCTCCGGCGGCCTGCGCGGAAAAGGCTGGCTGCACGGTACGCAGTCGCAGCTCGAATTTTTACCGGAACGCCACACCGACTTTATCTTTGCCGTTCTGGCTGAGGAGTTAGGGCTGGTCGGCATCCTGGTGCTGCTTGCACTCTACGTGCTGCTGATCATGCGTGGGCTCTACATTGCCGCGCGTGCGCAGACCACCTTTGGCCGGGTGATGGCGGGTGGGTTAATGTTAATTTTATTCGTTTATGTCTTCGTAAATATTGGTATGGTGAGTGGTATTCTGCCGGTTGTTGGCGTACCGCTGCCGCTGGTGAGTTACGGGGGCTCGGCACTGATCGTGTTGATGGCCGGGTTTGGTATCGTGATGTCGATCCATACCCACAGGAAAATGTTGTCCAAAAGCGTATAAAAATAAGGGGATCGCAATGCGTAAGCAGTGGCTGGGTATCTGTATCGCAGCAAGTTTACTTGCCGCCTGTACAAGTGATGATGGTCAGCAACAGGCAACCGTCGCGCCGCCGCAGCCTGCGGTCTGTAATGGCCCGATTGTTGAAATTAGCGGTGCCGATCCCATTTATGAACCGCTGAACGCCAGCGTGAATCAGGATTATCAGCGCGACGGTAAAAGCTATAAAATCGTTCAGGATCCTTCCCGCTTCAGCCAGGCGGGCTTTGCTGCCATCTATGATGCTGAGCCAGGCAGCAACCTGACCGCGTCAGGTGAAACCTTCGATCCGATGCAGATCACGGCGGCACACCCGACGCTGCCCATCCCGAGCTATGCGCGCATCACTAACCTGGCGAACGGCCGAATGATCGTGGTGCGCATCAACGATCGTGGCCCTTACGGCAACGATCGCGTGATTTCCCTTTCGCGCGCGGCGGCCGATCGTCTGAACACCTCCAATAATACGAAAGTGCGTATCGACCCGATTATCGTGGCGCAGGATGGTTCGCTGTCTGGACCAGGCACAGCCTGTACCACGGTGGCGAAGCAAACCTACGCCCTGCCCGCTCGCCCGGATCTGAGCGGTGGTATGGGGGGCGCGTCAACGCCGGCAGAGCCCGCACAGCCGCAGGGTGAAGTGCGCGCCATCAGCAACGATACGCTGCAAAGTGAAGATGCGACAGGCGCCCCGGTGAAAAGCAGCGGCTTCCTTGGCGCACCCACCACCTTAGCGTCGGGCGTGATTGAAACGAATGAACCAGCGCCTGCGCCTGTCGTTACTGCGCCCGCAGCACAACCCGCCCCGGTAACTGCGCCGGCTGCGACGCAGACTGCTGCGCCTGCGGCGGCGAGCGGCAGCTACGTGGTTCAGGTTGGCGCCGTCAGCGATCGGACGCGTGCAGAGCAGTATCAGCAGCGCTTAAGCCAGCAGTTTGGCGTGCCAGGCCGCGTTGAGCAAAACGGTGCGGTATGGCGTATCCAGATGGGCCCGTTTGCCAGCAAAGCACAGGCCGCGTCCCTGCAACAGCGTTTGCAGAGCGAGGCGCAACTCCAGTCGTTTATCGCTGTTACGAAATAATTAATCGGTGGTATCCGAAATGTCAGTTTGTGTAAACCACGTTAACACTCTCATGATGAAAGTCGGATGCCTGCCCGTATAGCATTTGCTATAGTAAGGCACTTTTTTTAATTCCATCACGGATGTCGTAGTTCTGACCATGAAGACCACTTTTTCTGCTCGTTTTGTGCAGCGCATGGCGCTGACCACGGCCCTTTGCGCTGCTGCGTTCTCCGCCGCTCACGCTGATGACCTGAACATCAAGACCATGATCCCTGGCGTTCCGCAGATCGACGCGGAATCCTACATCCTGATTGATTACAACTCCGGCAAAGTTCTGGCAGAACAGAACGCCGATGTCCGCCGCGATCCGGCCAGCCTGACTAAAATGATGACCAGCTACGTTATCGGCCAGGCGATGAAGGCAGGAAAATTCAAAGAAACCGACCTGGTAACTATCGGTAACGACGCGTGGGCGACCGGTAACCCGGTGTTCAAAGGTTCATCGCTGATGTTCCTGAAGCCAGGCATGCAGGTTCCCGTCTCTCAGCTGATTCGCGGCATTAACTTGCAGTCCGGTAACGACGCCTGTGTGGCAATGGCCGACTTTGCCGCAGGCAGCCAGGACGCGTTTGTGGGTCTGATGAACAGCTACGTCTCCGCGCTGGGCCTGAAAAACACCCACTTCCAGACCGTTCACGGCCTGGATGCGGAAGGCCAGTACAGCTCCGCGCGTGACATGGCGCTGATTGGTCAGGCGCTGATCCGCGATGTGCCAAACGAATACTCTATCTACAAAGAGAAAGAGTTCACCTTCAACGGCATTCGTCAGACCAACCGTAACGGCCTGCTGTGGGATAACAGCCTGAACGTCGACGGCATTAAAACCGGTCACACCGACAAAGCTGGCTATAACCTGGTGGCCTCCGCTACTGAAGGCCAGATGCGTCTGATCTCCGCCGTGATGGGGGGCCGCACGTTTAAAGGACGCGAAACAGAAAGTAAAAAACTGCTGACCTGGGGCTTCCGCTTCTTCGAAACCGTGAACCCGCTGAAGGCCGGTAAAGAATTTGCTTCTGAGCCCGTCTGGTTTGGCGATAACGACCGTGCTTCCCTGGGCGTGGACAAAGATCTCTATCTGACAATCCCACGCGGGCGTATGAAAGATCTAAAAGCCAGCTACGTGCTGAATACCACCGAACTGCACGCCCCGCTGCAAAAGAATCAGGTTGTGGGTACCATCAATTTCCAGCTGGATGGCAAAACCATCGATCAGCGCCCACTGGTGGTGCTGGAAGAAATTCCTGAAGGCAATTTCTTCGGCAAAATCATTGATTACATTAAGCTGATGTTCCATCACTGGTTTGGTTAAAAATTGAACACTTGAAAGTGTGATTTTGATCCCCATATACTACGTATCAGTAAAACTCCCGCCCCGTGGCGGGAGTTATTATTTTTTATACACACGCCGGAGCTGACATGAAAACCAAACTTAACGAACTGCTTGAATTCCCTACCCCTTTTACTTACAAAGTAATGGGTCTGGCGAAACCTGAGCTGGTTGATCAGGTGGTTGAAGTGGTACAGCGCCATGCGCCGGGCGACTACTCTCCATCAGTCAAACCGAGCAGCAAAGGTAACTACCACTCGGTCTCAATCACCATTACTGCAACACACATTGAGCAGGTAGAGACGCTGTACGAAGAGCTCGGCAATATCGAAATTGTTCGTATGGTACTGTAGTCCCTCTGCGGTTGCCCGGTTTGCCGGGTAACCCCTTTCCCCGCTGTGATATACTCCCCGTTACCTATTCTCCCCTGTCTTCGGAGACATCCTTTTGTACCAGGATAAAATTCTTGTCCGCCATCTTGGGCTACAGCCTTACGAGCCAGTTTCTCAGGCTATGCATGACTTTACCGATACGCGCGATGACACCACGCCTGACGAAATCTGGCTGGTTGAACACCTGCCGGTGTTCACTCAAGGCCAGGCAGGAAAAGCCGAACATTTATTAATGACGGGCGATATCCCGGTGATCCAGAGCGATCGCGGTGGACAGGTGACGTACCACGGCCCTGGCCAGCAGGTGATGTATGTTTTGCTTAACCTGAAACGCAGAAAGCTGGGCGTGCGCGAGTTGGTTACCCTACTGGAACAGACCGTGGTGAACACGCTGGCTGAGTATGATATTGACGCTCATCCTCGCGCCGATGCGCCGGGCGTCTATGTAGGAGAGATGAAGATCTGTTCGCTGGGGCTGCGTATTCGTAAAGGCTGCTCGTTCCATGGGCTGGCGTTGAATATCAATATGGATCTGACCCCCTTCCAGCGCATCAACCCGTGTGGGTATGCCGGTATGGAAATGACGCAAATGCGCCAGTGGGTTGATACCGCCACGCCTGACAATATCCGCCCCGTGCTTCTGAAGAACTTTTTAGCGCTGCTTAACAATCCCGCTTACGAATATATTACTGCTTAACATCTATCCGTCAGTGGCTCGATTATTTGACGAGCCACGTCTTAATAAACGCATTTACGCTTTACAATAAACCGCATATTCTATATTTTCGAGTCGCCCATATATTAGCGACCCATATTAATTAGAACCTTAATAGAACCATTACCGGGTAGCGTGTAACGTGCGTGACAATCACCCAACTGCTTGTTTTCGATAAACAATGGAAACTTACGAAAGACTTTACTGATCTCTGCAAGCATAATAAATAAATTCAACTATCATTCATATTGTGAATGGATACGGAGTAAGAGCGTGGAGCCTACTAATTTACCAGCCAAACGCCTGAATGAAACTGGCGGCGAAGATAAGCCGCAAATTTTTCGGACTTTACGTAATATTGATCTCAATTTACTGACTATTTTTGAGGCGGTATATGTCCACAAAGGTATCGTTAATGCTGCGAAAATTCTTAATCTCACGCCCTCTGCTATTAGCCAGTCCATTCAAAAATTGCGCGCGATATTTCCCGATCCGTTATTTATTCGTAAAGGCCAGGGCGTAACCCCAACCGCATACGCCACCCATCTGCATGAGTACATCAGTCAGGGCCTGGAGTCGATTCTGGGCGCGCTGGATCTCACCGGCAGTTACGATAAGCAAAGAACCATTACCATAGGCACTTCGCCCTCGGTGGGCGTTCTGGTCATGCCGGCTATTTATCAGGCTGTGAAACAGCATGCGCCGCAGCTGCTGATCCGCAACGTGCCCGTAAACGATCCGGAAACACAGCTGGGGCAATTCCAGACGGATCTGATCATCGACAGCAATACCTTCGCGGCCAGAGCATTAGGGCATAACGTACTTTATTCCGACTCGCTGGCGCTCGTTTGCCGTCAGGCTCACCCTGCGTTAAGCGCACCATTGACGCCAGAAAATCTGCGTCAATACGAACATGCCACGTTTATGGCCGAAGGACAGGGACAAGATCCGCTGCGACAGCGTATTAACGAACTGTTCCCGGACCGTCTGATCAGCTTTAGCAGTTACAATATGTTTACCCTTGCGGCCCTGCTTGGCAGCAGCGATTTGCTCTGTATCATGCCCGTGCGTCTCTTCACTCTGCTGCAAAAGTGCTGGCCGCTGGAGAGCATTCCGCTGAGCCAGCTCGCTACGGAATCTGTTGAAATCTCACTGCATTACAACAAACTAAGCCTGCGCGATCCGGTCCTGGAAAACGTCATTAACGTGATCCGTCAGGCTTTCTGATCCTGCCTTTCAGCACAAGCCCCTGCCGCATGCGGGGCAAAAGGCACAAAACAACAACTATTTTACAAATTGGCGACCTGGCAGGCTGCTTTCACGCCCCTATAAATGATATACTGCCTGTCGTTCGTTCAAAAATAGTTGATAATTACAACATTCCCTTGAATTGAAACGCTTTCCTTCGATATTCGCAACTGGAACACGCACGCTATGAGTAAACCCATTGTGATGGAACGCGGTGTTAAATACCGCGATGCCGATAAAATGGCCCTTATCCCGGTTAAAAACGTGGCTACAGAGCGCGAGGCGCTGTTAAGAAAACCGGAATGGATGAAAATTAAACTTCCGGCTGACTCTTCGCGTATCCAGGGGATCAAAGCGGCGATGCGCAAAAATGGCCTCCACTCTGTCTGTGAAGAGGCCTCCTGCCCTAACCTTGCTGAATGTTTCAATCACGGTACCGCGACGTTTATGATTCTGGGTGCCATCTGCACCCGCCGCTGTCCGTTCTGTGACGTTGCCCATGGCCGTCCTGTTGCGCCTGACGCAAACGAACCGCAAAAACTGGCGCAGACCATTGCCGATATGGCGCTGCGTTATGTTGTTATCACCTCCGTTGACCGTGACGATCTGCGCGATGGCGGTGCTCAGCATTTTGCTGACTGCATTACCGCCATCCGCGAAAAAAGCCCGAACATCAAGATTGAGACGCTGGTGCCGGACTTCCGTGGCCGAATGGACCGCGCGCTCGATATTCTGACCGCGACGCCTCCAGACGTGTTCAACCACAACCTGGAGAACGTGCCACGTATCTACCGTCAGGTGCGTCCTGGTGCAGATTACAACTGGTCTCTGAAACTGCTGGAGCGCTTTAAAGAAGCCCATCCGCATATTCCTACCAAGTCTGGCCTGATGGTGGGTCTGGGTGAAACCAACGCTGAAATCATTGAAGTGATGCGCGATCTGCGCCGCCATGGCGTGACGATGCTGACGCTGGGCCAGTACCTACAGCCGAGCCGTCACCACCTGCCCGTACAGCGTTACGTGAGCCCGGATGAGTTCGATGAAATGAAAGCCGAAGCGATGGCGATGGGCTTTACCCACGCGGCCTGCGGCCCGTTTGTTCGCTCCTCTTATCACGCCGATATGCAGGCGAAAGGCGAAGAAGTTAAATAAACCTGTAAAATTTGCTTACAGTAAAACAAAAAACCGGCCTCGTGAGCCGGTTTTTTTATGCAAGCCTTGCAGCATTGCCATTACTCTTTGTGCGAAAGCTTCTGTGCGGTGATGTCATCTTCGGCACTTTTCTTTGCTGCCGCGTCGTCATCGTTCATTGCTTTCTTAAAGCCCTTAATGGCAGCACCCAGGTCTCCACCCAGCGTGCGTAACTTCTTGGTACCGAACAGCAGGACGACCAGTGCGGCAACCACCAGCAGTTTGGTAATACTAATCTCACCCATAAATACCTTCTTTACATGAAACAGGCTGCATTCAGCGCCAAAGAAACCTGAACGTATTAACGGTCATCAGGCGCGCGCACACAATAGCAATCTGTAACAAGGTGAATCAAGCATTGTTGAAAAAAACATCATATTAATTGCGGTGGCGCAAATCTGCGGTTACGCAGAACAGGTAATTGCTCACGCGCAAGCGCGATTCGGTCTGATGTTATCTCCGTCAGCAGTAGCGCAGGCGACTCCGCCGCCGCCGCAACGGTCACTCCCAGCGGATCAACAACCCTGCTCTGCCCGATATTCCTGTTACCACATTCCCCTGCGGCAACCACATAACAGGTGGTATCCAGCGCGCGTGCGGTCAGCAGCGTGGCCCAGTGATGCTCCTTAAGCGGGCCTCTGACCCACGCGGCAGGCAGCACCAGCACGTCTGCCCCCTGCAATGCCAGGTTCAGCGCCAGCTCGGGAAAACGGATATCGTAGCAGGTCATCAGGCCAACCTTAAAACCGTCCACCTCAATCAGCGGCGGAATACTACTTCCCGGATCGACCAGCCGCGACTCCTGAATGCTGAACGCATCATACAGATGTAGCTTGGCGTAACTCGCGACAATCGCACCTTCACGAATCGCCACCAGCGTGTTCACCGCACGTCCCGGCGTGGAGGGAACATGAATAGTCAAAATGGTGGTGAGCGCGTTGCCAGCGCTCTCGGCCAGAAGTCGTTTCAAAAACGCCCCTTCCAGCATTTGCGCAGATTTGACCGACAGGTCCGGATCGCTATCATCGCGCGCCAGTAACGCTTCCGGAAGCACCAACAGCGCCGCCCCTTTTTGCGATGCCTGGTCCATCAGGGAGACGCATTTGCGCGCATTTTCATTCCAGTCCGGCGTCACCGCGAACTGTCCTACTGCTACATACATAATTGTCTCCCGGTTAAAAACAGCGTTACACTCGACGCATTCACACAGCAAACAGCAGGTAATGACAGTGTTACAACTACTTATAGCCGTTTTTATTGGTGGGGGCACGGGTAGCGTTGCGCGGTGGCTCTTAAGCATGCGGTTTAACCCTCTGCATCAGGCCATTCCGATGGGGACACTGGCAGCAAACCTGATTGGCGCGTTTATTATTGGCATGGGGCTGGCGTGGTTCAACCGCATGACTCATATCGACCCGATGTGGAAGGTGCTGATCACGACCGGTTTCTGCGGCGGCTTAACGACGTTTTCGACCTTCTCTGCGGAAGTAGTATTTCTGTTTCAGGAAGGACGGATGGGCTGGGCGCTGACGAATATCGCCGTTAACATGCTTGGCTCGTTTGCTATGACCGCGATCGCATTCTGGTTATTTTCCCCCGCCAGCGGACAGTAAACGCGGCACCCTTAATGTTGGCTTAACTTTTCTCTGTCACTCTTGGCGCATTACTGACTGAGGGTGAGAGCATGAAAGAGAATCTGTTGAGCGCGGGCATGGTACTGCTAAGCGTTGCGATCGTCGCCAGCTTTCTGAAAATCTATCTTATGGGTTGATTCAGAACGAAAAAAACCCGCTCATTGAGCGGGTTTTGAAATTCTTGCTGACGCGTCTGAATTACAGAGCGATTACGTTAGCAGCAGAAGGGCCTTTGGCACCGTTAGTGATTTCGAACTCTACGCGCTGACCTTCAGCCAGAGTTTTGAAACCATTAGACTGGATTGCAGAGAAGTGTACGAACACGTCTTTGCTGCCATCTTCAGGAGTAATGAAACCGAATCCTTTGGACTCATTAAACCACTTAACGTTACCTTTAATCTTAGACATCAAAATTACCTTTACATTAAAAAACGACACAAATGCTGTGTCGGGTATCAGTACAACAATTGTGAGGCGTTTTGTCCAGCGGATCTTTGATAAAAAGTGACAAAAGTCGCGTTAATTTTTGCTGTCCGATTTTTATCCTTTACATTTCAATGCCTGTGCATTTTTTGGCCGATTCATCACCCAAAATCAGTTAAAACTGGAACCGCATCCAGGCAAAGTAAACGTTACCGTTGTTATACGTACCCGGTATGTAGGTCATCTGAAACGTCGCCGGACCATAACCGATAGAGGCAAGCGGCAACAGCACCGGGACAGGAATGTATTTCCAGTTATCACGCGCCGTCACCCCTGCCGTATAGCCTAAACCCAGATGGAAATTGTCGTCTGATAACGGACGCCAGGTTTTTTCCCAGCCGTAGCCACCAATGGGCTCCCATTTGTTGTAGGAGTCCTTAAACGCCATCAGGTACAGGCCATGCCAGTTCCCTTTTTCATCCCAGCGAGACTGACCGAAGCCAGCCCCCCAGGGACGCTCGTTATAACGGTCTGTTTTTTCTTTATCGTAGGCAAAACGGGCGTGCCACGTAATGGCCGGAATATAGAGATCGTAATGCTCGGGTTCCTTCCATGTTTGCGCGACGTTATCCGTGAAGGTCGTAAACCAGCCTTTATCCGCTGTATTACCCTCTGCATTTACAACGGACGCGAACGATAACTGCCCAATAATAAACAATAAAAGAAGGGGGAATTTAAATCGTACAATCACAGTGCCATTACCCTATTTCGTATTCAGTGCAAACCTTAACACAGGATACTTGAATGAACGCTTAACGGCATGGGGGGATATTCTTAATTAACAATCCGGTACTGAGAATAGTCTGCGTACCGGAAATCTGCCTGACTGAATAAGCGCATGCAGATGGCATATTTAACTCTGATGTAACAATTTATGCTGCGCAGGAATATCCGACATTCTCAGCCGTGGTGCGGTAATCTTCCTGCCGCCATCGCTGCGACGGTACAGCGCCGGGCCGCGGCCAGGGCACGTTCGCGTGCTTCAACGCTTTTCGGAGCGAGATGCTGGGACAACAGTACGCCACACCAAAAAAAATTAACACTTAAATATCAATTTAATGACATATAATCTCTATTCATCTGGTCAATAAGGACATAAGATAAATGACGCAGGATGAGCAAAAATATCATCATCATTGCCTTTAGTCGTCGCTTACTTGATTTTAATCAGCAAGGACTGGCCATTTATTCGGCACATTTCAGGCTGCTTTTTTATTGATTATTTGTCCTCTCGGGCAGCAAGGATACAGGGGAAATCATGCTTACTTTTCTCGAACTCCTCATTGGAGTCGTGGTCATTGTCGGTGTAGCACGCTACATCATTAAAGGATACTCTGCCACCGGCGTGTTATTTGTCGGGGGCCTTGCGCTGCTCATTATTAGCGCGCTAATGGGTCATCAGGTATTACCCGCCAGTGAAGCCAGCACGGGATATACCGCCACCGATATTGTGGAATATATAAAAATTCTGCTGATGAGCCGCGGCGGCGATCTGGGCATGATGATCATGATGCTCTGCGGTTTTGCCGCCTACATGACCCATATCGGCGCGAATGATATGGTGGTGAAGCTGGCCTCTAAACCGCTGCAATATATTAACTCCCCCTACCTGCTGATGGTCGCGGCCTATTTCCTGGCCTGCCTGATGTCGTTAGCCGTTTCCTCAGCCACAGGCCTCGGCGTGCTGTTGATGGCGACGTTATTCCCGGTGATGGTTAACGTCGGGATCAGCCGTGGCGCAGCGGCGGCTATTTGCGCCTCTCCGGCGGCTATTATCCTCTCCCCTACTTCCGGTGACGTAGTGCTGGCCGCAAAAGCAGCGGAAATGTCGCTGATTGACTTCGCCTTCAAAACCACGCTGCCGATCTCTATTACCGCTATTCTCGGTATGGGCGTGGCGCACTTCTTCTGGCAGCGCTATCTCGATAAGAAAGAGAACGTCAGCCATGAAATGATGGACGTCAGCGAAATCACCACTACCGCCCCGGCGTTTTATTCCATCCTGCCGTTCACCCCGATTATTGGCGTGCTTATTTTTGACGGCAAATGGGGTCCGCAGCTGCACATCATCACTATCCTGGTGATCTGTATGCTGCTGGCGGCCATCCTCGAATTTGTCCGTGGCTTTAATACCCAGAAAGTGTTCACTGGTCTTGAAGTCGCCTTCCGCGGTATGGCGGACGCCTTCGCGGGCGTGGTAATGCTGCTGGTTGCCGCAGGGGTATTTGCCCAGGGGCTGAGCACTATCGGCTTTATTCAGAGCCTGATCTCAATCGCCACCTCGTTCGGCTCGGCCAGCATTATCCTGATGCTGGTACTGGTGGTGCTGACCATGCTGGCGGCGATGACCACCGGCTCCGGTAACGCGCCTTTCTACGCCTTTGTTGAGATGATCCCTAAGCTGGCACACACTTCCGGCATCAACCCGGCTTACCTGTCCATTCCAATGCTTCAGGCCTCTAACCTGGGTCGTACCATCTCTCCGGTATCGGGCGTGGTGGTTGCGGTTGCGGGGATGGCAAAAATCTCTCCGTTTGAAGTGGTAAAACGCACGTCAGTGCCGGTGCTGGTTGGTCTGATTATCGTCATCATCGCCACCGAAGTGCTGGTTCCCGGCGCTGCCTAAGCGAAATTCCTGGTTTCCAAAAAGCGCCTGCGGGCGCTTTTTGTGCTTTAATAACCCCCAGAAATTAATCGCGCCCAACCAATCAGGAAAGCAAATGTTCAGGAAGGATATCGTTATCCCGTCTGGCGCAGTAGCGCTTGCACTCTGTGTCTTCTCACTCCAGGCGGACCCTCTTAAGGCAACGCAGTACGGCGATTTCGATCGCTACGTTCTGGCGCTTTCCTGGCAAACCGGATTTTGCCAAAGCATGGTCGAACGTAACCGCGGCGAACCGGACGAGTGCCGTCTGCAAAAAGAGAGCAACAACAAAACCGATTTTCTGACCGTCCACGGCTTATGGCCCGGCCTGCCGAAATCGATCGCTGCTCGCGGCGTGGATGAACGCCGCTGGATGCGCTTCGGCTGCGCCACGCGTCCGGTGCCGAACATGCCGGAAGCAAAAGCCAGCCGCAAATGTGCCGCCGCAGAAACCGGGCTATCACTCTCGGGCGCGGCAAAGCTGAACAGCGTGATGCCCGGCGCGGGCGGCAACTCCTGCCTTGAACGTTATGAATACGCGAAACACGGCGTCTGCTTTGGTTTTGATCCCGACGCCTACTTCGGCACCATGGTGCGCATGAACCAGGAAGTGAAGAGTAGCGCGGTAGGGGAATTTCTGGCGGAAAACTACGGCAAAACCGTACGCCGCAGCGACTTTGATGCCGCCGTGGCCAAAAGCTGGGGGAAGCAGAACGTTAAAGCCTTCAAGCTTACCTGCCATGGCAATCCGGCCTATTTGACCGAAATGCAGATCTCGCTGAAATCCAGCACCATAAACCAGCCGCTCTCTGCCGGCTACTTTGCTCCGCAGCCGCATCCGGGCAACTGCGGTAAACAGTTCGTGATCGATAAAGCCGGTTACTGATTGTTCCTGCGGGCATCCGGGCGTACCAGATCGAACCGATGGCTGTCGCTGATGGCGTAGTAGGCCGTCGGTCCACCCGCACGCAGAATGGGCTGCGCTTTTGCGGTCTGGTAAATCCCCTCTTCCAGCAGACTTTCGGCGATGTGGACGCCCACCACTTCGCCGAGCACCAGCCAGGTATCAATCGGCGTCCCGTCCGCGCCGGTAAGCTGAATGCACTGCGATAATCGACACTCGAAATTAACCGGGCTTTCCGCCACGCGCGGCGCGCCCACAAGCTGGCTGGCTACGGGCGTCAGGCCGGCAAAGGTAAATTCATCCTCACCATGAGGCAGCGTGACGGAGGTTTCATTCATCGCCTCAGCCAGATCGCGCGTCGCGAGGTTCCAGACAAACTCACCCGTTTCGGTAATATTCCGCACGCTGTCCTTCCAGCCGTTGCTGGAAAAACCAATGATTGGGGGGCGATAGTTAAAGCAGTTAAAGAAGCTGTACGGGGCCAGGTTTAGCTGTCCGGCCTTATCACTGGATGAGATCCAGCCAATCGGACGCGGGCCGATAATAGCATTCAGCGGGTCGTGCGGCAGGCCGTGCCCCTGAGAAGGTTGGTAAAAGTACATATCGCTACCTCTACGGTGGGCTGCAACGCGCATTGCCCGGGTTCGGTCTTCCCAGACTAACGAAATTTCCGTTCAGCGTGAATCGGGGGCCGGGTTTATTGCTAAAAATTCATATGGCGCATGATTGTGACGTTCATCACTTCAAACTTACGGGTTCAGACAGTATCATCAGATAAGTTAAACCCTCGCTGCCAGACGGCGAGGGTTTTCTTTTGGATTGGTTTCTGCGTTACACGCAGCATTAACGACATGGAGTAAAAATGTCCAGACCTACGATTATCATCAATGAACTCGACGCAGAACGTATTGACCGCCTGTTGGAAAAACCAGAATTTGCCTCGCTGCCGGTAGCGGATGCGCTGAACGAGGAGCTAGACCGGGCGCAGATGTGTACGCCTGAAACCATGCCGCATGATGTGGTCACCATGAACAGCCAGGTGAAGTTCCGCAACCTGACGACCGGGGAAGAACTGACCCGCACGCTGGTCTACCCGGCGCAGATGACCGACAGCAGCACGCAGCTTTCGGTGCTGGCCCCCGTGGGCGCGGCGCTGCTTGGGTTGCGCACGGGCGATACCATCCACTGGGAACTCCCGGGCGGCGCCTCGGCCCACCTGGAAGTGCTTGAGCTGCTCTACCAGCCTGAAGCCGCAGGCGATTATCTGCGTTAATCCCTTCTGAACAAGCGACCTCGCTTTGCACAGAGGATGCGTCTGCATCCTCTTTCCGCAAAATCACCCGAGAGTGTCAGTGAGAGGCCTCACACGACGCCGCCGGGGAAAGCATTCACCAGCCCTTTCACCTTCTGCTGTGCGGCCTCCGGGGTATCTGCGCCAGGCACCAGGATCACCTTGCGGCACTCCTCCTCGCGTTTTTCGAAAATCTTATAGGCGCGCTCCGCGTCGGCCAGCGGAAGGTAATGGGTCACAATATCTTCCGGCGTGAGCAGCCCCTTTTCGATGAGCGGCAGCAGCTCTCCCAGCCAGGCATGGACGTGCGTCTGGCCCATCTTAAAGCTCAGCCCCTTATCGAAGGCATCGCCAAACAGGAAGCCGTGAATAAACCCGGCATATACGCCCGGCACGCTGACCACACCACCGCGTCGCACCGCCGCAATGCACTGGCGCAGGGCTTTGCCGCTGCTGCCTTCAATTTTCAGGTTACTGAGGATCGTTTCCGTCGTGCTGCCTTTGGCCTCAAACCCGACGGCATCAATGACCGCATCCACCCCGCGCTGCCCGGCCGTTTGCTCAATGATTTTCTCCGCCGCGTCGTTATCGTCATCAAAGTTAATAGGGATGGCGCCATAGCGCTCCTGAGCAAACCGCAGCCGGTAAGGGTGATGGTCAACCACGAAAATCTGCTCTGCGCCAAGCAGACGCGCGCAGGCTATGGTCAGTAGCCCCACCGGTCCGGCCCCGAATACGGCGACGCTGGAGCCTTTCTGGATCTGGGCGTTTTTCGCCGCCTGCCAGGCGGTTGGCAGAATATCGGACAGGAAAAGCGCTTTGTCGTCAGACAACAGCTGCGGCACTTTAAACGGCCCCACGTTACCTTTCGGCACGCGCACGTACTCAGCCTGTCCGCCCGGCACGCCGCCGTAGAGATGGCTGTAGCCAAACAGCGCCGCAGGAGCGGGAATTTGCTTTTTGTTGAGCGCCGCGCCCTGCCCGCGGTTCGTGTTTTCGCAGGCCGCGTACTGCTGCATCTGGCAAAAGAAGCAGTCGCCGCAGGCGATCACAAACGGGATCACCACCCGGTCGCCTTTCTGCACGTTTTTCACCTCGCTGCCGCACTCCACCACTTCGCCCATAAATTCATGACCAAAGATATCGCCGTGCTGGACCTTGGGAATTTTTCCGCGATAAAGATGCAGATCGGAACCACAGATCGCCGTGGCCGTTACGCGCAGGATGATATCGTCTGGCTGTTCAATGCCCGGGTCAGGCACGTTATCAACCCGAACATGGTGTGGACCGTGATAGGTGAGAGCTTTCATGCAACCTCCGAAAGGGTGTGGGTTAGCTTATAAAAGGGTAGCTACCCCACGGGATCTGCCCCGGAATCCGGCTGTTTTGAGATTTATCCTGGCGAAATGAAAAAGTGCTGTCGGGATTACAGAAACCATTTATATTTTGTGGTTGAATGATTTCAGCGTTTATAAACAAGGAGAAACGGTTATGTATCAAACAATCATTATGCCGGTTGATGTTTTCGAAATGGAACTGAGTGATAAAGCTGTACGTCACGCGGAATTTCTCGCGCAGCAGGACGGAATTATTCATCTTCTGCATGTCTTACCGGGCTCTGCCAGCCTGAGCCTGCACCGCTTTGCTGCCGACGTGCGTCGTTTTGAAGAGCATTTACAGCACGAAGCCGAAACGCGCCTGCAAACCATGGTCGGGCATTTCAGCATCGACCCTTCCCGCATTAAAACTCACGTTCGCTTCGGCAGCGTTCGCGACGCCGTTAACGAGCTGGCCGCGGAGCTGAATGCGGACGTAGTGGTGATCGGTTCGCGTAATCCTTCCATTACCACGCACCTGCTGGGATCGAACGCGTCCAGCGTGATCCGCCACACCCACATTCCGGTGATGGTCGTCAGATAAAAAAAGAGGCCACCTTCTGGTGGCCTCTTGCATTGCAGGTATAGTCTTGCTTTCTTTTGTTATGCGGTTTTGGTGCGGATCAGGTAATCAAACGAGCTCAGCGACGCTTTCGCACCTTCGCCGGTGGCGATGATGATCTGCTTGTACGGCACGGTGGTACAGTCGCCCGCCGCAAATACCCCTTTCACGCTGGTTTCGCATTTCGCATCAATGATGATCTCGCCCATGCGGTTGCGCTCAATCGCGCCTTCCAGCCAGGTGGTGTTTGGCAGCAAACCAATCTGAACGAAGATCCCCGCCAGCGGTACGCTGTGGGTATCGCCGCTCACGCGGTCGCGGTATTCCAGGCCAGTCACCTTGCTGCCGTCGCCTTTCACTTCCGTCGTCTGGGCATTCAGCACAATGTCGACGTTATTCAGGCTACGTACTTTGTCCTGCAACACCTGGTCCGCTTTCATCTCTGGGGCGAACTCCAACAGGGTAACGTGTTCAACAATCCCCGCCAGATCGATAGCCGCTTCCACGCCGGAGTTACCGCCGCCGATCACCGCTACGCGTTTGCCTTTGAACAGCGGGCCGTCGCAGTGCGGGCAGTAGGTCACGCCTTTGGTGCGATACTGATCTTCACCCGGCACGTTCATGTTGCGCCATTTCGCGCCGGTGGCAATGATCACGCTGCGCGCTTTCAGCACCGCGCCAGAGGCGGTTTCAATCTGGTGTAAGCCACCTTCTACCGCCGCCGGAACCAGTTTGCTGGCGCTCTGGCTGTCGATGACGTCCACAGCATAATCGCTGACGTGCGCCTTCAACGCACCGGCCAGCTTCTGACCTTCGGTTTTCGGCACGGAAATGTAGTTTTCGATGTCTACCGTATCGAGCACCTGACCACCGAAACGCTCGCCCATCAGGCCGGTGCGGATCCCTTTACGTGCGGAGTAAACCGCTGCCGCCGCGCCCGCAGGGCCGGAACCGACAATCAGCACATCGTACGCATCGCGTTTGTTCAGCTCTTCCGCCGCGCGTTTTTCCGCGCCGGTATCCACTTTCGCGACGATTTCCGTCAGCGTCATGCGGCCCTGACCGAACTCCTGACCGTTCAGATACACCGCCGGAACGCCCATCACGTTGCGATCGGTGATTTCATTCTGGAACGTGCCGCCGTCAATCGCCGTATGCTTGATGCGCGGGTTCAGAACCGACATCAGGTTGAGCGCCTGCACCACGTCCGGGCAGTTGTGGCAGGAGAGCGAATAATAGGTTTCAAATTCAAAATCACCGTCGATATCGCGGATCTGCTCCAGCAGGGTCTGCGCTTCTTTCGACGGGTGACCACCGGTCCACAGCAGCGCCAGCACCAGTGAGGTAAATTCATGTCCCAGCGGAGAGCCGGCAAAACGCGGTCCCTTGTCCGAGCCCGGGTTAGTAATCAGGAAAGAAGGTTTACGAACCGCAAGCGAATTGTCTTCTTTGAAGGTCACTTTCGGCGACAGTTCAGCGATCTCTGCCAGCAGCTCTTTGATTTCTGCCGATTTCGCGCTGTCGTCCAGCGTGGCAATCAGCTCAACGGGTTTGGTCAGTTTCTCAAGGTAGGCCTTGAGCTGGGTTTTCATATTGGTGTCGAGCATGGTTCTTCCCTCTCTTAAGACGTCATCATGCAAGCTGCCTTTGCGGGCGGCCTGAATGCAACTTGCATCATGGTGCTGGAATGAAATGGGCGCGGGTGCGCCCATTGATTGCCGGAGGCACTTCGTTTACCCGGCCTACGATACCGTAGGCCTGTGCAAGCGCAGCGCCGCCAGGCTTTACAGACTTAGATCTTGCCGACCAGGTCTAAAGATGGCGCCAGAGTTGCTTCGCCTTCTTTCCATTTCGCCGGGCACACTTCACCTGGGTGAGAAGCTACGTACTGAGCCGCTTTCACTTTACGCAGCAGGTCAGATGCATCACGGCCGATACCTTCAGCGGTAACTTCGATAGCCTGGATAATACCCTGCGGGTCAACAACGAAGGTTGCACGGTCTGCCAGGCCTTCATCTTCACGCATGTTGTCGAAGTTACGGGTCAGGGCGCCAGTCGGGTCGCCGATCATCGCGTATTTGATTTTCGCGATGGTTTCAGAGCTGCTGTGCCACGCTTTGTGGGTGAAGTGGGTATCGGTAGACACTGAGTAAACGTCTACGCCCAGCTTTTGCAGTTCGTCGTAATGGTCAGCAACGTCGCCCAGTTCAGTCGGGCAAACGAAGGTGAAGTCAGCCGGATAGAAGAAGAAGACGCTCCAGCGACCTTCAGTATCTTTCTCGGTAACTTCAATGAACTCACCGTTTTTGAACGCCTGGTTTTTGAATGGTTTAATTTTGGTGTTAATCAAGGACATCTGTACTTCCTCCGTGTTTTCGTTGAGATGTAAGGTAACCAACTTTGCTCATCGGGGCTAATGCGTATGCTTTATCAAATCAATCAGCCAAACCTTACAACGGCAACAAGACAGCAAGGTGAACTCTTTACAGGAAAGCCTGAAAGTAAAAAGGCCGCCTCAACGGGCGGCCCTGATACCTGAATTCCCCGCAGGTACATTCAGTGCCAGCCGAAGCTGGCGTTGCGTTGCGCTCTACTTACCTTGTATCAAGGCGGTAACAGCACCCTGATTACACCATCCGTACAGGCATTGAGCAATCCTTAACAGGGGCGTTCCTGTCTATGGCTCTGATAGGTTTAACCGAACAGTCATAACCGCCTGACTAAATCAAAACGGGTGATGAATAAGAGGCAATATATAAATGTCAATTACCCTTTAATTTATTATCGCTCTGTTCAAAGATAAAATTATCTTAATCACATCTGAAGTTCTATTTCATTAATGCGACAGCGTGATATATTAAGATGACTTAAATATCTTTTTAAGTCGTTAACCAAAAGGATTGTAAATGGTTAGCTTTAATCTATAGTTATCAACAATATGTCATACTCGCACACACGGCACAGTCAGGATGAAACATGGCAAACCTTTACGATCTTAAAAAGTTCGATCTTAACCTGTTAGTTATTTTTGAATGCATTTATCAACATCTTAGCATCAGTAAAGCAGCGGAAATGCTTTATATCACCCCTTCCGCGGTAAGCCAGTCGCTTCAGCGCCTGCGTGGACAACTGAACGATCCGCTGTTTATTCGTTCCGGTAAAGGCATCACCCCGACGACCGTTGGCATCAATCTGCACCAGCATCTTGAGAAAAACCTCAACCAGATAGAGCAAACCATCAACCTGATGCACGATGCCGACATCAAAAAGAAGTTTGTGATTTATTGCTCACAGATGGTCTCTCCGGGCTACCTTTATGAACCCATCCGGCTGCTGATGTCTCAGGAAAATTACGAGGTAGAACAACGCGATATGCTCGTTTCGGCAGAGTCTGCGGAGGATTTACTGGCCTACCGCAAAGCCGACCTGATCTTTACCGTTTCGCCGGTCAACAGCCGCGCCGTAGTGTGCTCTCACTTCGTGACGATTCCGTCTGTGCTGTTTTGTCGCCAGGATCATTCGCGCCTTGACGGCGAGGTCACGCTGGACCAGCTAAAGCAGGAGAAATTTACCTTCTACCAGAGCACTAATCCGGGTATTAAGGAGCTTCAGGGCCGTGCAGCAGACATTTATCCTGACAGAAATATCGCCTTTCGCACGGATTCCATGAGCTCGTTTGTGTCTATGGTCAGCATGTCGGACCTGTTAGGGTATATCCCGCTTTCTATTTTTGAAACGTATAAATCATCGCTCGGGTTAAAACGGCTTTTACCGCCGTTTGAATTACCGGAAGTACCTATTTATATGCTGTACAACCGCTCATCGCTAAACAGTACCGTTTTTGCAACATTCATTGAAAAAATGCATAAGCTGGCGCATTAACCGTATCAATATAATGAACCACCGCCGCCCGTGAGCAGGCGCACGATATAGCAATGATGACTTGTGAATACAGACAGATAATACCATTATTGGCGTTCAATAATGTAAAAAGTCTTCAATACGCAGGACGCGATTCATCATGTCTCTCTATAAATTACCGCTTCAGGAAAATGTTCTGGAGGCGTCTACCGAACGCATAAACTGGACGCTTCAGAACCTGACGCGGGTCTGCGTCTCTTTTTCTGGCGGAAAAGATTCAACGGTTATGCTCCACCTTGTCGCGCAGCAGGCGCGGCGCTTAAAGCGAAAAATCGACGTGCTTTTTCTGGACTGGGAAGCACAGTTTTCAAGCACTATCGAGCACATCGAAAACATGCGTGTGCTGTATCAGGACGTTATCCATCACTTCTGGTGGGTGGCTCTGCCAATCACCACGCAAAATGCGCTGTCCCAGTTTCAGCCCGAATGGCAGTGCTGGGAGCCGGGCACCCGCTGGGTTCGCCTGCCGCCTGAAGATGCCATTACCGACCCACAATACTTCGCTTTTTATCAGCAGGGGATGACCTTCGAAGCCTTCGTCCGGGACTTTGCCGAATGGTATGCGCGAAGGCGCCCCGCCGCAGTGATGGTGGGCATCCGCGCCGATGAATCCTACAACCGCTTCCTGGCTATCGCCTCCGCCCGCAAGCAGCGCTTTTCCGATGACAAACCCTGGACAACCGTCGCGCCGGGCGGGCATGCCTGGTATATCTACCCTCTCTACGACTGGAAAACCGCCGACATCTGGACCTGGTTTGCCAAATCCGGCTGTCCCTATAACCCCCTCTACGACCTGATGTACCAGGCTGGCGTGCCGCCGCGCTATATGCGCATCTGTGAGCCCTTTGGCCCCGAGCAGCGCCAGGGGTTATGGCTCTATCACGTTGTGGAGCCCGATCGCTGGGCCGCCATGTGCGAACGCGTGAGCGGCGTGCGCAGCGGCGGAATTTACGCCGGGCACGATAACCACTTTTACGGCCACAGGAAGATCCTCAAGCCCGACCACCTGAGCTGGCGCCAATACGCCATGCTGTTGCTCGACAGCATGCCGCAATCGACCGCTGAACATTACCGCAATAAGGTCGCGGTGTACCTGCACTGGTATCAGAAGCGCGGGATGGCGGATATCCCCGAAACGCAGGAGGGCGATATTGGCGCGAAGGATATCCCCTCATGGCGGCGGATATGCAAGGTTCTGCTGAATAACGATTACTGGTGTCGGGCGCTCTCGTTTAGCCCAAACAAACCCAGGCACTATCAGCGCTACAGCGAACGAATGAAATCAAAACGCAAGGAGTGGGGAATTTTATGCAACAACGAATAATCAGCGAGATGGAAGCGTACCTTCAGACGTTAAGCGATGAGAAAAGAATTGACGCTATCAATGCGTTTCGCCAGGCCATGCATCAGCTCAGCCCGTTTCGCGATCAGCCCGTCGACTGCGTGCTGTGGATCAGGCAGGACGACATCAGCGCCAACGATTACAACCCCAATAACGTGGCGCCACCGGAAAAACGGCTGCTCAGCAAATCGCTGGAACTGGACGGCTTTACCCAGCCCATCGTGGTGACCGAAAGCGAGCCGGCGCACTATGAAATTGTCGACGGATTCCATCGCCACGAAATCGGCAAAAGCAGAGCCGCGCTGAAGCGCCAGCTCAGGGGCTATCTGCCCGTCACCTGCCTGCGCAAAGATCGCCAGCAAAAGCTTGACCGGATGGCGGCCACCATTCGCCATAACCGGGCCCGCGGCCGTCACCAGATTAACGCCATGTCCGACATTGTGCGGGAACTGGCCCAGCTAGGCTGGAACGACGAAAAAATCGGTAAGGAGCTGGGGATGGACGGCGACGAGGTGCTGCGCCTGAAGCAGATCAACGGCCTGCTGGAGCTGTTTGCAGACCGTCGCTATTCCGAAGCCTGGACGGTGAAATAGTCAGAGCGTCGCCAGACGCTCCGCCGCCGCCAGCAGCGTCGATTCCTGCTTCGCAAAGCACAGGCGAATCAGCTTGTGCGGGAAGGGATCGGCGCAGAACACCGACAGCGGAATGGCCGCCACGCCCACCTCTTTCGTCAGCCACCGGCAAAAGCTGACGTCGTCCAGATCGGATATCGCGCTGTAGTCCGCCAGCAGGAAGTAGGTCCCTTCGCAGGGCAGGATTTCCAGGCGGCTTTTGCTGAGCGCGGCCACGAACAGATCCCGACGCGCGCGGTAAAAATCCGGCAGCTCGCGATAGTGCTGCGGTTCGCTGCGCAGCATGTCCGCCAGCGCCAGCTGGGCGGGCGTGTTGACCGCAAAGGTCAGGTACTGGTGTACCTTGCGCAGCTCCGCGCTGATGGCCGCCGGGGCCACGCAGTACCCCACTTTCCAGCCGGTCATATGGTAGGTCTTCCCGAATGACGACACCGCAACCGCGCGCTCGCGCAGCTGCGGATGGGCCAGCACGCTGGCATGCCCTTCCGCCGCAAAGCAGATGTGTTCGTAGACTTCATCGCTCAGGACGTAAATTTCCCGCTCAGCGATGGCCTGCCACAGCGCGGCAAAATCGGCCTGTTGCCAGACCGTCGCCGACGGATTGTGCGGAGTATTCAGGATCACCAGACGGGTTTTATCACTCAGCAGCGCGGCGAATGCCTGCCAGTCAGGACGAAAGTGCGGCGGCTGGAGCGCCACGCGCTTCACCACGCCACCAGAGAGTTCAACCGCAGGTGCATAGCTGTCGTAGCTCGGGTCAAAGCAAATCACTTCATCCCCCGCGCGCACCAGCGCGGTGATGGCCGCATAGAGCGCTTCGGTCGCCCCTGCGGTCACCGTGATATCGCTGTTCGCATCGGGCTGATAGCCATACAGCGCCACCGTTTTGTCGGCAATGGCTTCCCGCAGCGCCTGCACGCCGGTCATCGGCGCATACTGATTCGCCCCCTGCGCCACGTGGTGCGCCAGACGTTCCTGCAAATATTTCGGACCGTCAAAATCGGGGAACCCCTGCGAGAGGTTAATGGCGTTGTGCTGCTGCGCCAGGGCGCTCATCTGCGTAAAGATGGTGGTACCGAGGTTAGGAAGTTTACTCTGCGGGATCAATGCGTTATTGCTCATGTTGTCGTGCCTGCTTGTAATACTTATGTTGCTGCCACTATAACACGATGTTAATCTTTGGCAATCAAGACGCTTAGACGTCTAAACCATATCAATATTCCTGGTCGAGGGGTAAAAGGAAATGACAGACAACCTGCTGCTCACACACCTGGTCGACGCCTGCCGCTGGATAGGCGCCAAAGGCTGGGCACCTGCCACCGGCGGCAATATGTCGGTGCGTCAGGACGAGCACCTCTGCTGGCTCAGCGAGTCCGGCAAGGACAAAGGCAGCCTGACCACCGACGATTTTCTACAGGTTGAGATC
Organism: Enterobacter cloacae complex sp. P24RS; assembly: GCF_014982165.1. NCBI lineage: Bacteria > Pseudomonadati > Pseudomonadota > Gammaproteobacteria > Enterobacterales > Enterobacteriaceae > Enterobacter > Enterobacter cloacae complex sp. P24RS. Next base: position 55,494 of record NZ_JADCKU010000007.1, on the reverse strand, counting down.
GCCACCAACCGCGCGCCGTCTGGCCGAAAACCCTCGGCAGAGACCGGTTTGCACACCCTCATCTATCGCCTGTTCCCGGAAGCCAACGCCGTCCTGCACGTTCACACCGTTAATGCCACGGTGCTGTCGCGTCTGGTCAAAGAAGCGGAGCTGAATATCAGCGGTTTCGAGATGCAGAAATCCCTCGCCGGACAGACCACGCATCTGGATACCGTCGCCATCCCGGTGTTTGATAACGACCAGGACATCGACGCCCTCGCCTCGCGCATCGCCCATTACGCCCAGGAGCGTCCGCTTAATTATGGTTTTCTTCTGCGCGGTCATGGCTTAACCTGCTGGGGACGTGACGTGGCCGAAGCCCGCCGTCATCTGGAAGGATTAGAATTTCTATTTGAATGCGAAATGCGTTTACGACAACTGGAGAGAATATGATTCGCGCAATTGTGACGGATATTGAAGGGACCACCAGCGATATCCGTTTTGTCCATGATGTTTTGTTCCCCTATGCGCGTGAGCGGCTGGCGGCCTTCGTGACCGCACAGCAGTACGCCGAGCCGGTCAAATCGATTCTGGACAACCTGCGCGATGAAATCAGCGATCCGCATGCCGGCGTCAGCGAGCTTATCAACGTGCTGTTTAGCTTTATGGATGAAGACCGCAAATCAACGGCGCTTAAAGCCCTGCAAGGGATCATCTGGCAGGAGGGCTACATCAATGGTGACTTTACCGGCCATCTCTACCCTGACGTTCTGCCGGCGCTGGAAAAATGGAAGGCGCAAGGAATTGATCTCTATGTTTATTCCTCAGGCTCCGTTGCTGCGCAGAAACTGTTATTTGGCTACAGCGACGAAGGTGATATTACTCATCTGTTCAGCGGCTATTTTGATACGCACATCGGCGCCAAGCGCGAAGTGCAGTCTTACCAGAACATAGCGGCGCAAACGGGCATCGCCCCGTCGCAGATCCTGTTCCTGTCGGATGTTCATCAGGAGCTGGACGCGGCTGAACAGGCGGGTTTTCGCACCCTGCAACTGATTCGCGGTGAAGATGACGGCGCGAGCCATCACCATCAGATCCACCAGTTTGACGAGATTAATCCGGAGCAGATCCCTTCATGAGCGCATTGACCATTTATTCCGATAAAGACGCAAGTCAACACCTGTGGCACAGCACCGACGCCGCCGAGATCGCTCAACAGCTGAACGCTAAGGGCGTGCGCTTTGAGCGCTGGGCGGCAGATCGTGATTTAGGGCAGGATCCTGCGCCCGAAGCCGTGATCGAAGCGTATCAACATGCGATCGACAAGCTGGTGGCGGAGAAAGGCTACCAGAGCTGGGATGTCATCAGCCTGCGCGCCGACAATCCGCAGAAAGAGGCGCTGCGTGCGAAGTTTCTCAACGAGCACACCCACGGCGAAGACGAAGTGCGCTTCTTCGTGGAAGGTGCGGGGCTGTTTTGCCTGCACATTGGCGATGAGGTGTACCAGGTACTGTGCGAGAAAAACGACCTGATTTCCGTGCCCGCGGGCACGCCGCACTGGTTTGATATGGGCTCAGAGCCGAACTTTACGGCAATCCGTATTTTCGACAATCCGGAGGGATGGGTGGCGCAGTTTACCGGGGATACGATTGCGGATGCGTATCCACGCCTGGCATAGGTATTCGCCTTGCTCCCTCTCCCCGTGGGAGAGGGCCGGGGTGAGGGCATCAGCGTACACCGCCCCTTCATCTGCCTCACCAGTCGGGCGCCCCTTCAGGCAAGCTATTCTCAGGCAAATTTCCCTGCCGCCACCTCATCCGGCCTGACCACGCCCGTGTCCAGCACCCAGCCGCTAATCAGCGAGGCAGGGGTGACGTCAAACGCCGGGTTATAGACCTGCGCGTCTTCCGGCGCCCACTGCACCGCGCCAAAGCTTCCGGCAACGCCCGTCACTTCGCTGGAGGCGCGCTGCTCGATGGGGATCGCATCCCCGTTCGGGCAGGCCGGGTCGAGCGTCGTTTGCGGGGCAGCGACGTAAAACGGAATGCCGTGGAATTTCGCCAGCACCGCCAGTGAATAAGTGCCGATTTTATTCGCCACGTCACCGTTAGCGGCGATACGGTCTGCCCCCACCCACACGGCATCGACCTGCCCTTTCGCCATCAGGCTGGCGGCCATGGAGTCGGTAATCAGCTGATACGGCACGCCCAGCTCGCCCAGCTCCCATGCGGTCAGCCTGCCGCCCTGCAACAGCGGACGGGTTTCATCCACCCACACGTTGCTGACGTTGCCTTCCTGATGCGCGCGGGCAATCACCCCCAGCGCCGTACCGACGCCCGCGGTTGCCAGCCCGCCGGTGTTGCAGTGGGTCAGCAGACGGCTACCGGGCTTCACCAGCGCGCTGCCCGCTTTTGCAATCGCATCGCAGAGCTGCCGGTCTTCGTCAATCAGGCGCAGCGCCTCAGCCACCAGCGCCGGAACGAAATCCTCCTCCCACAGCGCAAGCTTCATGCGGTCGAGGTTATTCATCAGGTTTACCGCCGTCGGGCGTGCGGCGCGAAGCGTGTCCAGCGCCGCCGTCAGCGCGTCGCGGCTTTTGCCGTTTTCCGCCAGCAGCGCCAGCAGTAGGCTTGCAGAGAGACCAATCAGCGGCGCGCCGCGCACCCGCAGAGCGTGAATATGCCCGACCAGCGCCTCTACCGTTGAGGCATCCAGCCAGCGTTTCTCCTGCGGAAGCGCCTGCTGGTCGAGAATAAAGAGCTGATTATCCGCCACCCGCAGGCTGGTCGTCTGTAATGTCTGCATGTCGTTAATTCCCTGTTGCGTTGTTGTAGCACATTGTGTCAGGATGAAATCCAGATGTATAGACGTCTACATGTCTTAATTAGTTAACTCGTGAGGAGCAGGCCATGTCGCAATACCGTACCTTTACCGCTCAGGACGCCGTGGAGTATGCCAGGCAGTTTGGCGGGCTTGACGATCCGTCATCGCTGGTAGAGGCGCAGGAAGTGGGCGACGGCAACCTCAATCTGGTTTTTAAAATTTACGACAGCGCGGGCGTCAGCCGCATCATCGTCAAGCAGGCGCTGCCCTACGTGCGCTGCGTCGGGGAGTCCTGGCCGCTGACGCTGGATCGCGCTCGTCTCGAGGCGCAAACCCTGGTCGAGCATCACAGGCATAGCCCGCAGCACACCGTAAAAATCCACCACTATGACCCGGAACTGGCGGTGATGGTGATGGAAGATCTCTCCAGCCATCGCATCTGGCGCGGCGAGCTGATCAACAATGTTTACTACCCGCAGGCGGCGCGGCAGCTGGGTGAATATCTCGCTCACACCTTATTCCACACCAGCGATTTCTACCTGCACCCGCACGAGAAAAAAGCGCAGGTGGCGAAGTTCATCAACCCGGAGATGTGCGAGATCACTGAAGATCTGTTTTTTAACGATCCGTACCAGGTTCATGAGCGCAATAACTACCCTGCCGAGCTGGAAAATGACGTCGCCGCCCTGCGCGACGACGCCCCGCTAAAAATTGCCGTGGCCTCCCTGAAGCACCGCTTTTTCTCGCATGCCGAAGCGCTGCTGCACGGGGATATTCACAGCGGCTCGATTTTTGTGGCCGACGGCAGCCTGAAGGCCATCGACGCCGAGTTCGGCTACTTTGGCCCGATAGGCTTTGACGTCGGCACCGCCATCGGCAACCTGCTGCTCAACTTCTGCGGCCTGCCGGGCCATCTGGGCATTCGTGATGCCGCCGCCGCGCGCGAGCAGCGCCTGACCGATATTCAGGAACTGTGGAACAGCTTCGCGGAACGCTTCCAGACGCTGGCAAACGAGAAAGCCCGCGACGCCGCGCTCAGCGCGCCGGGCTATGCCTCCGCGTTCCTGAAAAAAGTCTGGCACGATGCCATCGGCTTTTGCGGTACCGAATTAATTCGCCGCAGCGTCGGGCTTTCTCACGTCGCGGATATCGACAGCATCCAGGACGAGGCGATGCGCCACGAATGCCTGCGCCACGCCATTACGCTTGGTAAAGCACTGATTCTGATTGCCGACCGCATCGACAGCGCGGAAGCGCTGGTAGCAAGGGTGCGGCAGTACAGTTGAGTGCCGTTTGTTTGCCGGGTGGCGGCTGCGCCTTACCCGGCCTACATTTCGCACACGGCAAAAACTCACCCCAGATACTCAATCACCGACAGCCCGCCGTTATAGTCCGTGCTGTAAATAATCCCCTGCGCGTCCACAAACACGTCACAGGACTGGATCACCTGCGGGCGATTTGGCCGCGTGTCCATCATTCTCTCCGGCGCGGCGGGCACCAGCGCCCCGGTTTCCACTGGCCGATACGGGTTGGAAATGTCATACGCGCGCACGCCCGCGTTCTGATACGTCGCGAAAATCAGCGTTGAGCTGACGAAGCTTCCGGGCCGGTTCTCATGCAGGTTGTGCGGGCCGAAATGCGCCCCTTTTGCCACGTAGTCGGTTTCATTCGGCTGCGGAAAGGTCGAGATGCTCGCCGGGTTGGACGGCTCGCGGATATCAAACAGCCAGATCAGCTTCTCGCCGTCCTGCTGGTTATCCAGCACCGCTTCGTCCAGCACCACCAGCAGATCGCGGTCCGGCAGCGGCAGCGCGGTGTGCGTCCCGCCGCCAAACGGCGGGCTCCAGTTGCGGTGGCTAATAAGCTTAGGCTGGGTACGGTCCTTCACGTCCAGCAGCGTTAAGCCGCCGTCGCGCCAGCTGCCGTACGCCGTATCGCCGGCGATAATCGCGTGGTGCAGCGCGTAGCGCTTGCCCTCCGGCCAGTTGGGCTGTTCCCCTGCGGCCTGGTTCATCCCCGGCAGCCACCAGCGCCCTGCCACCTCGGGCTTGCGCGGGTCCGCCAGGTCAATGGTCAGGAAAATGTAGTCGGTAAAGCCGTCGATCAGCGCTGACACGTACGCCCAGCGGCCACCCACGTACCAGATGCGGTGTATGCCGATACCGCTCAGCGACAGAAAGCCAATTTCGCGTGGCGCGTCCGGTGTGGAGATATCAAAAACGCGAAGCCCGGCGCTCCATCCTTTATCCTGCACGTCGCTGACGGTCTCTCCTACCTGACGGGTGTAGTAGACCTTCTCGTCGGCAAAGCGGGCATCGGCAAACAGATCCCGGGCGTTAATCACCAGCAGCAGGTCGTCATGCGCCTGGAGGTGCACGTTCCAGGTACCCGGCGGCGCGGGCACGTAGCCCGCGGCTTTCGGGTTTTTCGGGTCGCGCACGTCAACAATGGAAAAGCCCTGCGACACCATATGGCCGATATACGCGAAGCCGCGATGCACCATCAGCTGCACGCCGTCCGGTCGGCCGCCCTGGTCGCTATGGCCGATCAGCCGCATATTGCGGCTGTATTCGGGGGTGGGTAATTGAGACACCTTGAGCTCCTTATGCCCGGTGGCGCTGCGCTTACCGGGCCTACGGGTGCAAAATGTAGGCCGGGTAAGGCGCAGCCGCCACCCGGCTTGGTTTACTTATTTTTTAGCGGCAAGCGTCGCAAACCACGGCGCGATAAAATCGTCCGTCTGGCCCCAGCCCGGAATGATTTTGCCCAGCGACGCCACGTTCACCGCCCCCGGCTGCGCGGTCAGCAGCGCCTGCGGGATCGCGGCGGCTTTGAAGTCGTAGGTGGCAGGCGTGGCTTCCCCGGCAATCTTGTTGGCGATCAGGCGCACGTTGGTCGCGCCAATCAGCTTCGGATCCACCGCCACGCTCACTGCCCACGGGCTACCCGGCTCGCGCATCAGCTGTAAGTCCTGGTTGGAGATATCAATGCTGTAGAGCTTGATCTCGGTGCGGCCATTCTCCTTCAGCGCCTTATACGCCCCCTGGCTGAAGGCGTCCCAGGTGCCCCAGATCGCGTCGATTTTGCCTTTCGGGTATTTCGCCAGGATCGCCCCCACCTTGTTGGCGGTATCGCCCTGCACGTCAGAGGAAACGGCGCCGATGGACTCCAGCTCTTTAATCTCCGGGTACTGCTTTTGCAGTTCTTTATAGGCTGCCTGACGGCGCTCCATCGGCGGGAAGCCCGCCACCCACAGCTTGACGATGTTGGCCTTGCCGTTGAAATCTTTCGCCAGCTGGCCGAAGGAGAGATTCGTCAGGGAGGCATCGTCCTGCTGGGTAACGGTCACGCCCGGGATCTCGCCGTTAACGGCGGTATCAAATACGGCGACCTTGATCCCGGCATCCACCGCCTTCTTCACCAGCGCGGTGGAGTACGGATCGCGGCCCTGCGACAGGATGATCCCGTCATATTTCTGGCTGATGGCCTGGTTAACAAAGTCCTGAAATTTGGCGTCGTCACCGTTGCTCAAAAAGGTGCTGACCTTAAAGCCGAGCTTTTTCCCTTCCTGAATGGCCCCGGCAACAAACTGCGTGGTGTTGTCGTCCGAGCCGAGGTTACGGATCACCGCGATGCGGATCGGGCCGTCATGACTGGCAATGGAAGCCGGAACCGGCGCGGGCGTGGCCGCAAATCCCGGCAGAGAAGTGAGTAACCCCAGTGCCACCAAAGAGAGCGCAATCTTTTTCATTTATTATCCCGTTGTGTTGTCAGCGTTTTTGTATGTAGGTAATCGCCAGCGCTACCGCGAGCACCAGCCCTTTTATTATGTCCATGGCGTAATACGGCACGGAGAGCATCACCAGCCCGTTCGACAGTACGCCGAGGATCACCGCTCCCACCAGCGTGCCCAGCGCGTTCGGCTTGCCGGACCCGGCCAGCGAGAAGCCAATCCACGCCGCTGCCACCGCATCCATCAGATAGCCGCCGCCCGCATTGACCTGCGACGATCCGATGCGCGAGGCCAGCAGAATGCCGCCCAGCCCCGCCAGCAGCGAGGCAATCACGTAGGCCGCCACCTTGTAGCGCGTGGTGCGAATGCCCGAGAGGCGCGCCGCTTCCGGGTTGCCGCCAATGGCGTACATCCGGCGTCCATGGGTGGTCAGCGACAGCCCCAGCTGCGCCAGCAGCGTCACCGCCAGCATGATGATGACAATGGTCGGCACCTGCCCCAGCAGGCCAAACGCCGCCGGAATGGTCCCTTCCGCCATGTCGCCGCTCGGCAGCACCATGTTCTCGGTAATCGATCCGCCGTAGCTGTAGGTCATCGCCACGCCCTGGATCACAAACAGGCTGGCGAGCGTGGCGAGCATGTCAGGAATGCGCAGGATGACGATCAGGAAAGCGTTAAACAGGCCGACCAGCGTGCAGAGCGCAAGGGTGATCACAATCGACTCGGTAGTGCCGAAGCCGTGCCAGACGAAAAGCGAAATCACCAGCGCGTTCGCCAGCGACGCCGTGGAGCCCACGGAAAGATCGAACCCGCCGACGGTCAGGGAAATCGACACGCCAACGGCAATCACCGTCACGATGGCAATCGAGCGCAGAATATTGATGATGTTGTTCGGGTCGAGGAAGCTGTCCGACGCCAGGCCAAAGACGGCCACCAGCGCGACGACGGTGAGCAACATGCCCCATTTATAGAGAAAATCAAAAAGTTGCTGACGGCCAGACGCCGCCGCGGTCACTGAAAGGGCCTTGCTCACGACGCCGTTCCTCCGGTTGAATAATAAAGTAGTGTCTCTTCACGAGCCTCGGCCCCGGCGATTTCCGCCACGATGCGCCCGTCCCACAGCACGCAGATGCGGTCGCACAGCCCTACCAGCTCGGCGAACTCGCCGGAGGCGTAAATCACCCCTTTGCCCTCGCGCGCCAGGCCGTCAATCAGCTGGAACAGATCGGTTTTGGCCTTCACGTCCACGCCTTTGGTCGGCTCGTCGAAAATCAACACGCTGGCGTCATTACGCAACCATTTGCCAATGGCAACCTTCTGCTGGTTACCGCCGGACAGACGGCGCAGCACCTGCCCCGGTCCCCGAGCGCGCACACCGATGCGGGCAATGACCTCTTCCGCCCAGCGCCACGCCTGACGATGACCAAACAGACTCCAGCGCGAGAAGCTGTTATCGGCGCTCACGGCAAGGTTCATGCTTACCGTCTCGTCGATAAAAATACCCTCCTTGCGCCGCTCCTCCGGCACCAGCGCCAGGCCGCGCAGCACCGAGTCTGCCGGATCGCGCGGTTTCCAGGCCTGATGGTTCAGCTCGCCGCGCGCCACGCGGCTTTTGCTGGCGCCAAACAGCGCCTTGCAGAGTTCGGTTTTCCCCGCCCCCGCCAGCCCGGCAATGCCGAGGATTTCGCCTTTGCGCAGGTGCAGGGAGATGTCTTTCAACAGGACATCGTCGTGAAGCCCGTCGATGCGCAGCAGCGTCTCGTCGCCGTGCGGCGGTCGCGCGGGCGGGTAGATATCGCTCAGCTCGTGGCCCAGCATCTTCTCAACAATCTCTTCACCGCTGAGATCGGCCATCGGGCCGGACTCAATCAGCTTGCCGTCGCGCAGCACCGTCAGGGTGTCGCAGATGGCCTTCAGCTCGTGAATACGGTGGGAGATAAACACCACGCCGATGCCCTGCTCTTTTAAACGTCTCACCACCGCAAACAGACGCTCGCTTTCGTGCGCGTCCAGCGGCGCGGTGGGCTCATCAAGGATCAAAAATCGGCAATGGTGCGACAGCGCCCGCGCCAGCAAAATCTGCTGCTTTTCGGCAAGGGTGCAGCTGTCGATGGAACGGCGAACGACCAGCGAAACACCCAGCTGCGCCAGCGCCTGCCGCGCCTGCTGGCGAACGGCGCGCCAGCTGTAGTGATGTCCCGGCTGCGCCAGCTGGTCGAGCATAATGTTCTCCGCAATGCTCAGCCCGGGGATCAGCGCCACGTCCACCTCCTGCTGCACCAGATGGATACCCAGCCGTTTGGCGTCCAGCGGCTCGCGGATACATACCGGTTGGTTGTTGATGCAGATTTCGCCTTCATAACGATCGTGCGTCCCGCACAGTACCGCCATCAGCGTCGATTTCCCCGCGCCGTTGGCCCCGGTCAGCGCATGCACCGACCCGCCGTTCAGGGTAAAGTCCACGCGCGACAGCGCCTGAAAGCCGGAAAAGGCCAGGCTGATACCGCGCATCTCAAGGCGACTGGAAACCATCCGCGTAAATCCTTCATAACTCTTCTGATTTAGCAAATTTTTCACAGCTCCGGTTGACTGACAACGACGGAAAAGGCATAAGATAAAGCGAAATATTATTAGCCATCCGGATGTCCAGACATAACATCGGGTTAGCGCTTGCTAAAATAAGGACAACTTCATGAGCAACACCGATATTCGCGTCGTGCCCGGCCCGGCGAACTACTTCTCTCACCCGGGAAGCCTTGCGCGCCTGGATGATTTCTTTACCCCGGAACAGCTTTCCCGAGCGGTGTGGATCTACGGCGAGCGGGCGATTGAGGGCGCGCGCTCTTATCTGCCGCAGAGTTTTACCGCGCCGGGGGCAAAACAGCTGCTGTTTAAGGGCCATTGCAGCGAGCGTGACGTCACCCGTCTGGTGAACGAAGCGGGAAGCGAAGCCAGCGTGGTGATTGGCATCGGCGGCGGCGCGGTAATGGATACCGTCAAGGCCGTGGCGCGTCGTCTGGGCGTGCCGTTCGTGGGCATTCCCACCATCGCCGCCACCTGCGCAGCGTGGACGCCGCTCTCCGTCTGGTACAACGATGCCGGTCAGGCGCTACAGTTTGAGATTTTTGACGACGCTAACTTTCTGGTGCTGGTGGAGCCGCGGATCATTCTGAACGCCCCGGCAGAGTATTTGCTGGCGGGCATCGGCGATACGCTGGCGAAGTGGTACGAAGCGGCGGTGCTCGCTCCTGAACCTGAGATCCTGCCGCTCACCGTGCGTCTCGGCCTGAACGGTGCGCTGGCGATCCGCGACGTGCTGCTGGAGCGCAGCGAAGAGGCGCTTGCCGACCAGCAGCGCGGCGAACAAACGCAGGCGTTCCGGGACGTGGTGGATGCCATTATTGCCGGCGGCGGTATGGTTGGCGGTTTGGGGGAGCGCTATACCCGCGTGGCGGCGGCGCACGCGGTGCATAACGGCTTAACCGTGCTGCCGCAGACGGAAAAATACCTGCACGGCACTAAGGTGGCCTACGGCATTCTGGTGCAGAGTGCCCTGCTCGGCCAGGACGACGTGCTGGCGCAGCTGGTGGCGGCGTACCAGCGCTTTAATCTGCCGACCCGGCTTCGCGAGCTGGACGTCGACATCAATAACCGCGACGAGCTGGATAGGGTCATCGCCCACACCCTGCGCCCGGTGGAGTCGATTCACTATTTACCCATTACGTTAACGCCTGAGGTTCTGCGCGCCGCGTTTGTGAAGGTGGAATCCTTCAGCCGTTAATCGCGCCGACGGGCTATACCTAATGATGATTCTCACCACTCTCGTAACGAGGTCATCATGCAGATCGATTTAACAGGTAAAAAGGCGCTGGTTACCGGTGCCAGTCGTGGGCTGGGCCGGGCGATTGCGCTGTCGCTGGCGCGAGCCGGTGCTGATGTGGTTATCACCTACGAAAAATCCGCCGATAAAGCCCAGGCGGTCGTCGATGAGATTAAGGCGCTGGGGCGGCACGGCGAGGCCATTCAGGCGGACAGCGCCAGCGCGCAGGCGATTCAGGATGCGGTCACGCAGGCGGCACGCTCCCTTGGCGGACTGGATATTCTGGTCAATAACGCCGGCATTGCGCGCGGCGGCCCGCTGGAGTCCATGACCCTGGCGGACATCGATGCCCTCATCAACGTCAACATCCGCGGCGTGGTGATCGCCATTCAGGAAGCGCTGGTGCACATGTCCGACGGCGGGCGCATTATCAACATCGGCAGCTGCCTGGCGAACCGCGTGGCGCAGCCGGGGATTGCGGTCTACTCAATGACCAAATCTGCTCTTAACTCCCTGACCCGCGGTCTGGCCCGCGATCTTGGCCCACGCGGCATTACCGTGAACCTGGTGCACCCCGGCCCGACCAACAGCGATATGAACCCGGAAGACGGGGAACAGGCTGACTCACAGCGTCAGCTTATTGCCCTGGGCCATTACGGCCAGCCGGAAGACGTCGCGGCAGCGGTCACCTTCCTCGCCAGCCCGGCTGCGGGGCAAATATCCGGCACCGGTCTGGACGTCGACGGTGGTTTGAACGCCTGATCGCAATTTTTCTGCAAGCCTCTGTCGTTCGGCAGAGGCCTTCTCGAGCGCTCTCGACGGTTCACGTTTTGCCGCTTTCTCCCGCTTTTTCTCCGCTCTACAGTACCCCATAAGAAATTCGGAATTTATCTAATAGACTTATTATTTCCTTATGTTTTGTGTGGGCGTACAGTGGAGGTACGGATGAAGATTGTGTGGTCCAATGGTGCAAAAAAGGCATTTTCCAGAATTGACGAGCGGTATCAGCGTCGCATTGAGGTAAAGCTTACTGAACTGGATGACCGCTCGGCTCCCCGGCCCGATATCAAAAAAATATCGGCGACAGAAGATCATTTCCGGCTTCGCGTAGGCGATTACCGCATCGTCTATACGCTTCGGGACGATCCTGATACCCATTGTTATGTTTTGGCCGTTAAGCGCAGAACATCAACAACTTACCTGCACGAGGAGAAAGCCACCTATGGCTGTTCAGCTAATTAAGGACGATAAAGGGAAAACACAGTTCGTGGTCATGCCCTATCACGAATATTTTCGCATGTGCTTACAGATGGCAGAGATCGACGACGAAACCGACGACGACCTGGAGGATATTGAGGTCGAACACGATAGTCTGGATGACGTGGAATTGCCTGGGGAAGTATGCAGCATCATGACCTGGCAGAACGTCAGCCTACAGGCCGCGTGGCGCATTCTGCGCGGCATGTCCCAGCAGGAGGTGGCGGAAAAACTTGGCATCACACAGTCCGCCGTGTCACAGCTGGAAGCGCTGGACTCCCGCCCGCAAAAGCGCACCCGCGAAAAGCTGGCGGCGATCTACGGCTGTAAACAGGAGCAGATCAGCCTCTATTTACCGAAAGAGGGTTAACAGCACTTCGCCCCGCCCTTGCCGCCGTAGCGGGCGTCCTGGCGATCGCGGAAAAACTCTTCGTACGTCATTGGCGTCTGGTCCGGGTGGTTGACGCGCATATGCTCGACGTAGTTGTCGTAATCCGGCACGCCAATCATCATTTTGGCGGCCTGGCCCAGGTATTTACCTGCTTTGGAGAGGGTGTCGAACATCATTCTGGTCTCACTGGAAATGTAGGCCGGGTAAGCGCTAGCGCCACCCGGCACACGGGTTAATGCGCCCCTTTCGCCTGGGTCACAATCTCGTCCAGATTTTCAGGCATGGGCTCGTACGGCGTCTCTTTCGCCGTCGGCTTGTCGACCTTCAGCGCCGCCAGCGCAGTTTTCAGAGAATACAACGCCAGCACCACAACCACCACCATAAAGAAGATGGTCAGCCCGGCATCCAGACGGTTGTTGAACACCAGCTGCGACAGCTGGGATTCGGTGTACTGCGCCGGGATCTTACCGCTGTCGATCATCGCCTGGAACTTGTTGGCGATGGCCAGGAAGCCCACCTTGTTGTCCGGGCTGAAGGCTTTTTGCCAGCCCGCCGTCAGGGTACAGATCAGCAGCCACGCGGTTGGCACCAGCGCCACCCACGCGTAACGCTGGCGCTTCATCTTGAACAGCACCACCGCACAGAGCATCAGCGCCATGCCCGCCAGCATCTGGTTGGCGATACCGAACAGCGGCCACAGGGTGTTGATTCCGCCCAGCGGATCGACCACGCCCTGATGCAGGAAGTAGCCCCACGCCAGCACGCACAGCGCCGTCGCCAGCAGGTTAGCCGGGAGCGAATCGGTCCGCTTCAGGTTTGGCGAGATCACCCCCAGCAGATCCTGAAGCATAAAGCGCGCCGCACGCGTACCCGCATCCACCGCCGTCAGGATAAACAGCGCCTCGAACAGAATGGCGAAGTGATACCAGAACGAGACGTCCATCAGCCCGCCCAGCGCGCCGTGCAGGATGTAGGCCATGCCCACCGCCAGCGTCGGCGCCCCGCCCGCGCGGGAGATAATTGACTGCTCGCCCACCTCATTGGCGATATGCGTCAGCGTTTCCGGGGTAATGGCAAAGCCCCAGCCGCTCACCACCTGCGCGGCAGAGGCGACCACGTCAACGGTGCCGGCCGGGGCCAGCACCGCCATCGGGCTGTTCATCGCGAAGTACACGCCCGGATCGATAATGCAGGCGGAGACCAGCGCCATAATCGCCACGAAGGACTCCATCAGCATGCCGCCGTAGCCAATCAGGCAGGCCTGATTCTCGTTGGCCAGCATCTTCGGCGTGGTCCCGGAGGCAATCAGGGCATGGAAGCCGGACACCGCGCCGCAGGCGATGGTGATAAACAGGAACGGGAACAGGTTGCCGGTCCAGACCGGGCCGGTGCCGTCGATGAACTTGGTTAGCGCAGGCATGGTCAGGGTCGGGCGCATAATCAGAATGCCGATGGCCAGCCCGACGATGGTGCCGATTTTCAGGAAGGTTGAGAGGTAATCGCGCGGGGCCAGCAGCAGCCACACCGGCAGCACCGCCGCCACAAAGCCGTAGCCCACCAGCATCCAGGTCAGCTGCACGCCGGTAAAGTCGAAGAACGGTGCCCAGGTCGGGCTTTCCGCCACCCAGCCGCCGGAGATAATCGCGAACACCAGGAATACCAGGCCAATGACCGAGACTTCCCCGATGCGGCCCGGGCGCAGGTAGCGAATGTAGATCCCCATGAATAGCGCCAGCGGAATGGTAAAGGCGACGGTGTAGGTGCCCCACGGGCTATGGGTCAGCGCTTTCACCACGATCATCGCCAGCACCGCGAGGATGATCACCATGATCATAAACGTCGCCACCAGCGCGATGACCCCGGCGGTCGCGCCCATCTCCTCTTTCACCAGCTCGCCCAGCGAACGACCGTCGCGACGGGTGGAGACGAACAGCACCATAAAGTCCTGCACCGCGCCCGCCAGCACCACCCCCGCGAGGATCCAGATCATCCCCGGCAGATAGCCCATCTGCGCCGCCAGCACCGGCCCCACCAGCGGGCCTGCACCGGCAATCGCCGCGAAATGGTGACCGAACAGCACTTTTTTATCGGTCGGCACGTAGTCCAGACCATCGTTGTGGCGAACGGCAGGCGTCATGCGCGTGCCGTCTACGCCCAGTACCGTCTTTGCGATGTAGCGGCCATAAAAACGGTACGCGATGAGATAAATGCAGACGGAGGCGACGACGATCCAGAGCGCATTGATCTGCTCCCCCCGATTGAGGGCGATATAGCCCAGGGCAAAGGCTCCCACAACGGAGAGCGCCGCCCACGTAAGGTATTTCCCTGAGTTGTTCATAGCTGTTATCCGTTGTTGTGAAACAGTGAGATGTTACATTTTGTTTCTAGAACAACGGATAAAATTTAACAACTTTGAAACGCAATAATGCGTGGTCAAACCAGAGATTTACACTACAGTGTTAAGCCGATCACTTTCAGCTGAATGACTTACCCCAGCACCATCGTGCTCAACCGACAGGTACAGCACCGCCGCCCCTGCTCGTCGAATACCACGATCTCCCAGCTCTGGCTGGAACGTCCCAGATGCAGCGGCTGACACACGCCGCGTACCTTGCCCTGCGACACCGCGCGGTGGTGCGTGGCGTTCAGCTCCGTGCCCACCACGTTCTGCCCGTCGCGGGTCATCAGAAAACCGGCCATTGAACCCAGCGTTTCCGCCAGCGCGGCCGAGGCGCCGCCGTGCAGCAGGCCAAACGGCTGATGGGTGCGCACATCTACCGGCATCTCCGCTTCCAGCGTGTCGTCCCCGAGGCGGGTATAGACGATGCCCAGGTGCGCCACCATCGTGTTCTGGCTGGTGGCGTTCAGTGCGTCGAGGGATAAATGACGTTTCCAGATCATTACGCCCCCAGCGTGGAGCCGCCGTCCACCACGATATCCTGCAAGGTAATATGGCTGGCGGCATCGGACGCAAGGAACAGCACGGTCGCGGCAATCTCCTGCGGACGAGCAATTTTGCCCAGCGGAATGCCGAGCTTGAACTGCTCGCCAAAGCCGCGAATGCGCTGCTGCTCCGCGTCGTCGCTTTTCCACAGGGTGCGCTGCATGTCGGTATCCGTGGAGCCCGGCGACACCAGATTACAGCGCACGCCGCTGCCCGCCAGCTCCAGCCCGACGGTCAGCGCCAGGCTTTTCAGCGCCGCCTTCGACGCGCCGTAGGCACTCATGCCGATGCGCGGGGTGTGCGCCGCGTCGGAGGCCACGGTCACTATCGCCCCGCCCTGTTGACGGCGGAACTGGCCCATCGTCTGCTGAAACAGGTTAAACGCGCCGCCGACGTTAACCGCGAAGGTCTGCTGCCAGTCCTCCAGCGAGAGCTCGTCCGTCGCGCCCATGCGCAGAATGCCCGCCGCGTTAACCAGCACGTCGAGGCGCTCAAGGGTGCCGAGTAAGCGTCCGCAGACATCGCCCACCTGCGCCGCGTCCGCCACGTCCAGCGTTTCGGTGGCAAACGGATAATCGTCCTGTGGGAAGGCCAGATCGAACCCGGTCACCCGCGCGCCCGCCTCCACAAAGGCCAGCGCGGTCGCAAAGCCAATACCTTTACCCGCGCCCGTTACCCAAACCGTTTTACCGGTAAAATCGAACCCGGCCATCACTTCACCTCACGGGAGAGCAGCGCCCACCAGGCGTCGAGGGTCGGATTTTTCGCCAGCATCACGAAGTCGATGTCGCCGTGCACCTTCCGCCAGCGCGCGGCCAGCCCCATCATGCGCACTGAATCCAGACCGTAGTCGATCAGGTTTTCGTCATCCATCGGCTCGTCGGACTCGTCCAGCAGCGGCAGGATCAGCTCACGCAGCGCGGCTTTCGTTGCCGGAACGGACGGCAGCAGCTCGTCGGTCATCACCACGCGGCCAGAACGTCCTGCCACGTATTTCAGCGACATCAGGTGCTCGTCACGGGTGAAGTCCGCCAGCGCATCGGCGATAAAGAACGGCTTGATGTCGCGCATAAAGGCGTCGGTGGCGGTGGTCATGCAGCCGATGTGGGCATACACGCCGGTAATCAGCAGCTGGTTGCGGCCGGTCTCTTTCAGCATCTGCTCCAGCGGCGAGCGGTGAAATGCGCTGTAGCGCCACTTCACCAGCACGGTGTCCGCTTCGTCCGGCGTCAGTTCAGCCACGATGCGCTGCTGCTCCGGCGAGCGGGTCAGGCCCGGCCCCCACATGTCGTTCAGCAGGGCACGGTCTTCATCGCTCTGCTCTTTCGGCTGCGCGGTGTAGTACACCGGGATATTGTGTTCTTTGCAGTACGCGCGCAGTTTTGCGATGTTCGCCACTACCTGCTGCATCATGTCGCTATTTTCGCCCCAGAAGTTAAGGAAATACTCCTGCATATCGTGGATCAGCAGCGCGGCGCGCTCCGGCTCAAACGCCCAGTTCACCTTGTTGGTCGGCAGCTCTGCGGCGGTTGGCAGCGCGTAAGCGGTTAATTTTGGAATGGCCATTCTCTGTTCCTCAGCCCCGGGCGCGTTCAGCAAGCCACAGGCGCAACTGTTTCTTATCAACTTTGCCGACCGGCGTGAGCGGAAGCGCATCCACGCTCTCCACGCGGTCCGGCAGCTTAAATTCGGCAACGCCCTGCTCGCGCAGGAAGCGACGCACCTCAACCGCGCGCAGGGGCTGTTTCACCACCAGATACGCACAGCTTTTTTCGCCCAGCAGGCTGTCCTCCATGCTCACCAGCGCGGCGTGGATCACCGCTTCGTGGCGCAGCAGCAGGTTTTCAATCTCTTCGGCGGCAATCTTTTCGCCACCGCGGTTAATCTGATCTTTCTCGCGCCCCTGCACGGTGATGTAGCCCTGCTCGTCGATGGCGATCAGATCGCCGGAGCAGTAAAAACCGTTGGCATCAAAGGCGCTGGCGTTGTGCTCCGGGCTGTTGAAATAGCCGCGGAAGGTGTACGGGCCGCGCGTCATCAAACGTCCGACTTCCCCGCGCGGGAGCGGATTGCCGTCCTCGTCCGCCACCCACACCTCGTCGTCCGGACACATTGGGCGGCCCTGGGTGTTGATGATGCGTTCCGGCGCATCGTCGAGGGCGGTGTAGTTCACCAGCCCCTCCGCCATGCCAAACACCTGTTGCAGCTGGCAGCCGATTTCCGCCGGGATACGCGCTGCGAGCGTGGCGGAGAGCCGTGCGCCGCCTACCTGGAGCAGCTTCAGCGACGCAAGCTGGGCGTTGCCCGCCCCTTCAGCAATCGCCTGCAACCACAGGCTGACCGCCGGCGGTACCAGCGAGGTCACGTTAACCTGATGCTGTTCAATCAGCGGGAAGCAGAGCGTGGCGCTCGGATCGTTCGCCAGCACCACGCAGCCGCCCGCCGTGAACACGCCTAACGATCCTGGCGAGCTCATGGCGTAGTTGTGCGCTGCGGGAAGCGCGTTCAGATAGCGGGTCTGCGCAGTGATACCGCAGATTTCGTTGCTGCGACGGATGCTGTAGTCGTAGTCGTTATGCGTACGCGGGATCAGCTTCGGCGTGCCGGTGCTGCCGCCGGAGAGCTGGAAGAACGCCACTTCGTCGGCGGGCGTCGGGTTAGGGATAAAATTATCCGCCTGACGGGCAATCGCCGCTTCCAGCGCGCGATCGCCCCGATCGCCACGCAGCAGTACCCCGCGCACCGAGCGATGCTCGTCGATAAACGTATTGAGAAATTCGTCGCCCGCGAAAAGGGCGTGGTGGCGATCGGCAATCAGTACGGCGGGTTTGATCTGCACCGCGTAGGCGTTCAGTTCGCTGCGTTGATGGCTAAAGAGCGCGTTGACCGGCGCGACGCCAATTTGCAGCAGCGCAAAGAAAGTGATGTAAAACTCGGCCACGTTGCCGAGCTGCACCAGCGCGGTCTCACCGCGATGCAGCCCCTGCGCCTGAAGGGCAGACGCCAGATTCGTCACCGCCTCATTAAACGCGCGGTAGGTGATGTGGCGATCGCCGTCGATAATCGCGACCGCATCGCTTTGCGCATGGTCCGTCAGGATGTGGGTCAGCGGCAGATCCTGCCAGTAGCCTTTTTCACGGTAGCGGCGGGCAAAATCCTCAGGCCAGCGGGTAAAAGGGATGGTCATGGGTATTCCTTAGTGCAAACCAAACACGTTAAGCATGGTGGAGAGCTTCACGCCCGTCTCGCGCCACTCGCCCACCGGGGAGGAAGCAGGCACAATGCCCGCGCCGGCAAACAGGCGAACGGTATTTTGATGCAGCCGCGCGCAGCGGATGGTCACCACCCACTCGCCGTTGCCTTCGCTGTCGCACCAGCCAACGATGCCGCCGAACAGTTCGCGGTCGAAGGGCTCCAGCTCGGCAATAAGTTCTTTTGCCGCCTGATGCGGGAAACCGCTCAGCGCCGGGGTCGGGTGCAGCAGGCAGGCGAGCGTCAGGGCGTTTTCGTTTTCACGCGCCTCGCCTTCTACTGGCGTCGCCAGGTGCCACAGCGTCGGGGTGGTGATGAGCTGCGGGGAAGCCGGCATGCTCAGTTGATGGCTGCGCGGTTCCAGAATAGTTTTCATCGCCTGAGTGACCAGGTCGTGTTCGTGACGATCTTTTTCAGAGGCCAGCAGCTTATTGCCCGCCTCGCGATCCAACACATCATCCGGCTGACGCCGCGCGGAGCCTGCCAGCGGCAGGGAGCTAAAGTGCGCGCCCTCTTTGCGCAGCAGCAGCTCCGGGCTGGCGCCCAGCAGCACGCCGCCATCTTCCAGCGGCACGTGGAAGTTAAAGCTCGCCGGGTTCTGGGCGATCAAACGCTCCATCAGCGCACCGCTATCAATGGTTTTGTCGGTAGCGATATCAATCAGGCGCGACAGCACCACCTTATTCACCTGCGGCGTGGCGGTGAGCGACGCGGCGCGGGCGACCATCTCCTCGAAAACCGGCTGCGGTGGGATCTCGGTGCGTTGTTGCACGTTCAGCGTCTGTGCGCCGGAGGCGTAGCGTGCAGTCTGCTGACGCGCAGGACGAGAGAAGGTCTGCCAGCGCTGCGGAATAAACAGCGACGACGGTTTGCGGGTATCGAAGGGGATCGCCCCTACCATTACCGGATGGGCAATGCCGCTGTTTTTCGCATTTCTGAAAGCCTGAGCCAGTTTTTGCTGAAAGGCCCCCGCCGGATCGTCACCGCCGACGGCGGGTTCAGAAAAACGGGCAAAACAGCCGGACGTGGTAAAACTGCGGTAAGGCGACATAAAGAAAAAGCTGTCTGATTGCAGCGTGGTCGCGGTGTGCTGAACTTCCTCAGCCAGGGACGTGTCCATATCATCCTCCTTAAAATGATAAAAGAAGCAATAATGATTATCATTTATATTTTCGTCGGCTAACCTAATCCCACAGCGCGCCGCTGTCAACCGTCGGGCCATTAACTTGTGCGACAAACGCTTGCATCCCTTCCCGGCAACCATGAAAATGAGAAGCATTATCTTCAATAAAAACAGGATGCCGCTCTGTGAAAATCGCTGCCGTTTGCCGCAATGCCCTTCTTCTGACAGGACTTTTTGTTTTAGGACTAACCTCAGCCGCCGCCGACGACTGGCCGCGCCAGGTCACAGACAGCCGCGGCGTGCACACGCTTGAGAGCAAGCCGACGCGCATTGTCTCCACCAGCGTGACCTTAACCGGCTCCCTGCTGGCCATTGACGCGCCGGTCATTGCCAGCGGTGCGACCACGCCCAACAACCGCGTGGCGGATGCGCAGGGGTTCCTGCGCCAGTGGGGCGATATCGCGAAACAGCGCAAAGTTGCCCGGCTGTATATCGGCGAGCCAAGCGCCGAAGCGGTGGCCGCCCAGATGCCGGACCTGATTCTAATCAGCGCCACCGGCGGGGATTCCGCGCTGGCGCTCTACGATCAGCTCTCCGCCATCGCCCCGACGCTTATCATCAATTACGACGACAAAAGCTGGCAGGAACTGCTGACCCAGCTGGGCACGATGACCGGGCATGAAAAACAGGCCGCTGAACGCATCGCCGCATTCGACAAACAGCTCGCGCAGGTGAAACAGCAGATGAAACTGCCGCCGCAGCCGGTGAACGCCATCGTCTACACCGCCGCTGCGCACACGGCGAACCTGTGGACGACAGAATCGGCGCAGGGCAAGCTGTTACACCAGCTGGGCTTTACGCTGGCGGCGTTACCCGATGGGCTGCACACCTCAAAAAGCCAGGGCAAGCGTCACGACATTATTCAGCTGGGTGGAGAAAACCTGGCGACAGGGCTGAACGGCGAAGGGCTGTTCGTGTTTGCCGGTGACGAGAAAGACGTGAATGCGATTTATGCCAACCCGCTGCTGGCGCATTTACCGTCGGTGAAAAACAAGCGCGTCTGGGCGCTGGGAACGGAGACGTTCCGCCTGGATTATTACAGCGCGATGTTGGTGTTACAGCGTTTAGATTCAATTTTTAAATAATTGGCATATTCCCCGTAGGCCCGGTAAGCGCAGCGCCACCGGGCGTTTTGTCGGGTGGCGGCTACGCCTTACCCGACCTACAGGGGCTGAACCGCCGCAATTCCACCAGCGTCACCAGTAAGATCGCGCCAACCATTGCTAACACAAACCCGCTGCTGCTCGCCGACGCCACCGGAGTCATTATTGCTCCCAGCCCGCCGAGGATCGCCGCGCCAATCGCATCGCCCGTCACGTTCTGCGCCGTCCACAGGCCGTTGATACGCCCCAGCATCCCTTCCGGCGTCTGGGTCTGGATCAGGGTGTACTGTAAAAGTGAGCTGACCGCGCTCAGCCAGCCGAAAATCACCAGACACATCACCCCCAGCGCCCAGACCGGCATCAGGCTGAAGAAGCCGATGGCGATAAACGAGGCCAGCGTCGCCACCAGCATAATCAAGCCCGGACGCGCGCTTTGGGCCAGGTTACCGCTGGTCAGCGCTCCGCAGGCCGCGCCGAGCGGAATGGCGGCGTACAGCACACCAATCTCTGAGGCGCTCATCTGCCACTCTCCCGCCAGCGCCGGGTAAAGCACGCGCACGGCGCTCGCCATGGTCAGCAGGCCGCCGAGCAGCGCAATGCCGCCAATCAGCGGGTTACTGAACAGAAAACGAATCGCGGCCATTAACGACTTCAGCGGGTGCTCGCGCGGCTGCGGCGGCGGTGGCAACAGCGGCAGACGCAGCAGCGTCAGCGTGGTGATAAAGGTTCCCGCCGCTGCAAGGCCATAGTTCCACGCCACGCTGCCGGTGGCCAGCAGCAGGCCGCCGACCATCGGCGAAATCACCGAGCCGAGGCGGACGGTGAGCATGGTGATCGCCCCCGCCTGCATCAGGTTCTCGCGCCCCACCAGCGCGGGCGTCGCCGCCAGCAGCGCCGTCACGCCGAGCGAGGCGAAAAAACCGTCCCACAGGCCAAGGGCATAAATCGCCACCAGCGACGGCTCCGGCAGCATCGCGTTCAGACACAGCCCGATAAAGCCCACCCCGCAGGTGCCGCGCGCCAGCAGGATCAGCTTCTTACGCTCGTAGCGATCTGCCAGCACGCCGCCGACCATCAGGCCGATAAACATCGCCCCGCCGGTTAAGGTCACGGATAACCCCACCAGCCAGCTGGAGTGCGTCATGGTCTGGATCTGGACGGGCACGGCGACGCCGAGCAGGCCAAGGGACAAAATGGAGATAAAACGGGCGATAAAGACCGCACGAAACGCCGGGTGCGTCTTAAGCAGGCTGAGGTTAAGCAGCCAGGATTTTTGATTCATGACAAGGCCTTGAGTCTATTTCTACCAATTCCATGGGCGCACATGCTAACATAGCCAAATAAGATAGATAACGATAATCACTATCATTATCAAATCATGGATGTTGCTATGTCGTTTTCCTCTTCTGCGGTGCGCGCCATTGCCGTGCCCGTATTATTGCTACTGCTAATCCTTGCGATTGCACTCAGCCTGCTGGTCGGCGCTAAACCGCTGCCCGCGTCCGTTATTGTCGATGCGCTCTCCGGAACCTGTCAGAGCGCCGACTGCACCATCGTGCTCGACGCTCGCCTGCCCCGTACCCTTGCCGGACTGCTGGCCGGCGGCGCGCTCGGCCTTGCGGGTGCCCTGATGCAAACCCTTACCCGTAACCCGCTGGCGGACCCCGGTATTCTCGGCGTGAACTCCGGCGCAAGCTTTGCCATCGTGCTCGGCGCAGCGCTGTTCGGGTTAACGTCGCCCTCTGAACAGCTGGTGATGGCTTTCTGCGGCGCGCTGGCGGCCTCGCTGGTAGTGGCGTTTACCGGCAGTCAGGGCGGCGGCCAGCTCAGCCCGGTACGCTTAACCCTGGCAGGCGTGGCGCTGGCGGCGGTGCTGGAAGGTCTGTCCAGCGGTATCGCCCTGCTCAACCCGGACGTGTATGACCAGCTGCGCTTCTGGCAGGCCGGTTCGCTGGATATCCGGACCCTTGAAACCTTAAACGTGGTGGCGATCCCGGTCATTATCGCCGCCGTCGTGGCGCTGTGTTTAAGCCGGTCGCTGAACAGCCTGAGCCTCGGCAGCGACACCGCGACCGCCCTCGGCAACCGCGTGGCGCGCACGCAGCTGACTGGCCTGCTCGCTATCACCGTGCTGAGCGGTAGCGCAACCGCCGTGGTCGGCCCGATCGCCTTTATCGGCCTGATGATGCCACACATGGCGCGCTGGCTGGTGGGCTCGGACCACCGCTGGTCGCTGCCGGTCACGCTGCTGGCGACCCCTGCACTGCTACTGTTTGCCGACGTGCTGGGCCGCCTGCTGGTGCCCGGCGAGCTGCGCGTCTCGGTGGTGAGCGCGTTTATCGGCGCGCCGGTGCTGATCTTCCTGGTACGTCGCAGACGCGGGGGTGGCGCATGATGGCTCCGTCCCGCCGTTTACTCACCAGTGTCTTCCTGCTGGCCATCGCCATTACTCTGCTGGCGGTCTGGAGCCTGCAAAGCGGTGCCGTAACGCTTGATTTCGCGCAGGTCTTTCACGCCCTCACCGGCAGCGCGCCGCGTAACATCACCATGGTGGTCACCGAATGGCGACTGCCGCGCGTGGCGATGGCGATCCTGGTGGGTGCGGCGCTTGGCGTCAGCGGCGCGATTTTCCAGTCGCTGATGCGTAACCCCCTCGGCAGCCCGGACGTGATGGGCCTGAATACCGGCGCGTGGAGCGGCGTGCTGGTGGCGATGGTGCTGTTCGGGCAGCATCTGACGGCCATTACCTTTACGGCGATGGCGGGCGGCATTCTGACCTCGCTGCTTATCTGGGCCCTGGCCTGGCGCAACGGCATTGACACCTTCCGGCTGATCATTATCGGGATCGGCATCCGCGCGATGCTGATGGCGTTTAACACCTGGCTTTTGTTGCAGGCGTCTCTGGAAACCGCGCTCTCCGCCGGGCTGTGGTATGCCGGTTCACTTAACGGCCTGACGTGGGGCAAAACCTGGCCCGCCGCGCCGCTGATTTTGCTGATGTTTATCGGCGCCCTGCTGCTGGTACGCCGGATGCGCCTGCTGGAGATGGGCGACGACAGCGCCTGCGCGCTGGGCGTGAGCGTTGAGCGTTCGCGCCTGATGCTGATGCTGGTCGCGGTATTGCTGACCGCTGCGTCCACCGCGATTGCCGGGCCGATCTCGTTTATTGCCCTTGTCGCGCCGCATATCGCGCGGCGTCTTAGCGGCACCGCACGCTGGGGCTTGACCCAGGCTGCCCTGTGCGGTGCGATGCTGCTGCTGGCCGCCGATCTCTGCGCCCAGCGGCTGTTTATGCCTTATCAACTTCCGGTGGGCGTGGTGACCGTCAGCCTCGGCGGGATTTACCTCATCGTCTTGCTCGTTCAGGAGTCACGCAAGAAATGACAGATTCAACAACCCGCTTGCGCGGCGAAAACTTGACCCTCGGCTATGGCAAAAAAATCATTGCCCGTGATTTAACCGTCGCCATTCCGGACGGCCACTTCACCGCGATTATCGGTCCGAACGGCTGCGGCAAATCGACCCTGCTGCGCACCCTGAGCCGCCTGATGTCGCCGACAGAGGGCAGCGTATTCCTCGACGGAGAGCAGATCCAGCGCTTCGCTAGCAAAGAGGTGGCCAGGCGCATCGGGCTGCTGGCGCAAAACGCCACCACGCCGGGAGATATCACGGTGCAGGAGTTGGTCTCGCGCGGGCGCTACCCACACCAGCCGCTGTTTACCCGCTGGCGCAAAGAGGACGACGAGGCCGTGAAGCGCGCGATGGAAGCAACGGGCATCACCGATCTGGCTCAGCAAAGCGTGGATACCCTCTCCGGCGGACAGCGACAGCGGGCGTGGATCGCGATGGTGCTGGCGCAAGAAACCGCCATTATGCTGCTGGACGAGCCGACGACCTGGCTGGACATCAGCCATCAGATTGACCTGCTGGAGCTGCTGAGCGAGCTGAACCGCACGCAGGGGTACACCCTGGCGGCGGTGCTGCATGATTTAAATCAGGCCTGCCGCTACGCGACGCATCTGATTGCGCTGCGCGACGGCGAAATTGTGGCGCAGGGCGCGCCGAAGGAGATTGTGACGCCAGAGCTGATCGCGCGGATCTACGGCATGCGCTGCATGATTATTGACGATCCGGTGGCGGGTACACCGCTGGTGGTGCCGTTAGGTCGGCGGTAATTGCCGGACCCGGCCTACAGTCAGCTCCCGTAGGCCGGGTAAGGCGTAGCCGCCACCCGGCGCTGTTGACGTTACTCCAATATTTCCCTCAACACCGGTCCTATCTTCTCGAACGCCTGCGGTGAAATGATATCCACGTGGGCGCAGTCCTGGCTGTAGACCTCCAGCTCGCCCACCCACGGCGCCCAGGCCGTATGCGGATTCATCGTTCGCGTACGTTCGGCAACAAACAGCGTCGCTTTACCGTCGAACCGTGAGCTGTGCGCGGTGGTGAGCAGCCGCACCGCGTCCGCGTAGTTGCCTTCAATGGTGTTAAACAATTCGCTGGAGCCCTGCCCCTGCTGGGCGGCGATAAACGCCTGACGCTCGCGCTCGATCTCCGCCAGCACTTCCGGGTCTAGACCGTTGGCCTCTTTCTCCGCCCAGTTCTGGGTTTCCGGCGGCCAGGTATCCAGCAGACCAAGAAACGCCACCGCTTCGCCCTGCTCGCGCAGACGCGCCGCAATGCCCTGCGCCAGCGTGCCGCCGAGCGAATAGCCGAACAGATAATACGGTCCCTGCGGCTGCTGCTTACGCAGCGTTTTCAGGTGATGTTCGATCACCCCATCGAGATCCGCGCACTGCTGCATCGGGCCGTTTGGCCGCGGCGACTGAATGCCGACGATGGACCAGCGCGGGCTGAGGTAACGCGCCAGGACGCTGAACTGCCAGGCAAAGCCGGACGCCGGATGGAAGCAGAACAGCGTCGGGCCGTTGCTTTCACGCAGCGGCAGCAAGGTTTCATACCCCAGACGCTGCGCCTGTTCGTCGCTCAGTTGCGAGTCCAGCAGCGCGCTGAGCTTGCCGACCGTCGAGGCGACCATAATCTGCCCCGGCGTGACCTTGCGGCTGAACGCACGGCCAAGCTGTGCCGCGAGGCGCATCGCCAGCAGCGAGTGGCCGCCGAGGGCAAAGAAGTCGGCGTCGATATCGTTCACTTCGCAGCCCAGCAGCGCGGAAAACGCCTGCGCCACGGCGGCTTCGGTTTGTGTCTCGGGCGCGCGACCGGAGGTTTTGCTGGTCAGCTCCGGCAGCGGCAGCGCCTTGCGATCCAGCTTGCCGTTGGCGCTCAGCGGCAGCGCGCTGATTTGCAGCAGCACCACCGGCACCATATGCGGCGGCAGCTGTGCCCTGAGCGAGTCCAGCAGCGCGTCGCGATCCAGCGGCAAACCGGATTCGGACACCACATACCCCACCAGCTGGCGGGCATCGCCGCCCGTTGCCGCTGCCTGGTTGAACACGCACGCATGCGCCACGGCCTGGGCCACGTCAGGCAATGACAGCATCGCCCGGTCGATTTCGCCCAGCTCAATGCGCTGACCGCGGATTTTCAGTTGGTCATCGCTGCGGCCCAGATATTCCACCGCCCCGTTGTCCAGCCAGCGGGCGACGTCTCCGGTGCGATACATCCGCTCGCCTGGGGCAAACGGATCGGCAATAAAGCGGCTGGCGGTGAGGTCGGGGCGTCCCAGATACCCCTGAGCCAGCTGAATGCCGGTGAGATACAGATCGCCCGCCACGCCGAACGGTACCGGGCGCATCATCGCGTCCAGAATGCGCAGCCCCGTATTCCACACCGGGAAGCCGATCGGCACGCTGTTGCCCTCCACCGCCGCCAGCTCCGGGCCGTACGCCGGATACCAGCTCACGTCCACCGCCGCTTCGGTTGGGCCGTAGAGGTTGTGCAGCGGTACATGAGTGAGCTGCTCCCACTCGCGGCACAGCGCCGTTGGCAGCGCCTCGCCGCTACAGAACACCTGCTTCAGCGTCCTGCAACAGTCGACGTTTTCCGGCGTCAGCGAGGCGACAAACGCCGCCAGCATCGACGGCACGAAGTGGGTGGTGGTTACGCCATATTCTGCGAAGAAGCTCTGCATCGCCTGCGGGTCGCGGTGCGCATCCGGCTCGGCCATCACCAGCTTTGCGCCGGCGATAAACGGCCACCAGAACTCCCACACCGACACGTCAAAGCTGCACGGCGTTTTCTGCGCCACGACGTCATCCGCCGCCAGTGGATAATGATCCTGCATCCACTTCAGGCGGTTAACGATGGCGGTATGCCCCACCATCACCCCTTTCGGGCGTCCCGTTGAACCTGAGGTAAAGATGATGTACGCGGTCTGCTCCGGCTTCGCCAGCCGCAGAGGTTCAGCGTCCGTGGCCGGCAATAGCATGTTGTAACTAAGCGAAGGTATCGGCAGATCGTTAAAGCGCGGAAGCTGCGCGTCGGTGGTAATGAGAAGCGACGGCTTCGCGTCCTCCAGCATCATCCGCAGACGATCGTCCGGGTAGCCGGTATCCAGCGGCAGCCAGGCGGCACCGGCTTCAACAATGCCGTGCAGCGCCAGGGTCAGGAACACCGAACGCGGAAGCGCCACCGCCACGCTGTCGCCGGGCTTCACGCCGCGCGCGCGCAGCAGGGTTGCCAGCGCGATCACCTGTTCGCGCATCTGGCGGTAGTTCAGCTCAATATGGGCATCCGCCAGCGCGGGGGCGTCCGGCGTTTTGTTTGCCTGCTCCGCCACCAGATCCGCCAGCGTGGTGGAAGGCAGCGCCAGGCCAGTATCGTTGATGCGCGCCAGCCGGGCGTATTCCTGCTCGGATACGGTTTCCACGGCGCCACAGCGCAGGTCCGGGTTCGCGGCAAACTGCGCCAGCATCGCGTTCAGGCGCGAAACGTGGCGCTTCAGCGTCGCGTCGTCGTAACGCTGCCTGTTGGCGAGGATCTCAATGCTTAATCCGCCCTGCTCGTCCGGGAACAGCGCCAGCTCAAGATCGTTCACCGGGCCGGTCGCCAGTGTGTGGGTGATGGCCTCCACGCCGTCGATATCCAGCTGATAATCGAACACCTTCACGTTCAGCACCGGCCCAAACAAGGGTTCGTCCCCTGCGGCCCGCCCGCTGTCGCGCACGATCTGCTCGGCGTCGTAGCGCTGATGGCGGCGCATTTTTTTCAGCTGGTTCGCCAGGCGCAGCGCCAGCTCCGGCAGGCTCTCAAGCGGATTAATATTCACCGCCAGCGGCAGGACGTTAAGCACCGGGCCGGTTGCGGTCAGCGCGGCGGACCCCATGCGGCGCATAAAGATAAACCCGGCGGCGTAGTCCAGCCGTCCGGTGAGGCGGCCGAGCCACAGCGCCACCAGCGCAAGCGCCAGATCGGTGCGCTGTGCCTGCCCGGCGGCCTGCGCCAGCTGGCTAAAGGCGCGAGCGTCCATGGCAATTTTCAGGCGCAGGATGTCGGTAGTGGCGGCGCGTCCCGGCAGCGGCGCGGAGGAGAGCGAGACCGGAGGAGGAAGCTGTTTGCGCTGCCCGGCCCAGAAAGCACCGTCGCGCTGCCAGGCCTCGCTGTCGCGATAGCGCTGATACTCGTCAACAACCTCGGCGAACGGGGTAAACGGTGAGGCTGGGGTGGGTTCCCCTTTCTTCCATGCAGCGTAAATTGCGGCGATCTGGCGGGTAATCGCCGGGAAACTGAAGCCATCCACCACCAGATGGTGATAGCGCTGATACCAGTACCAGCGGTTGTCACCGACCTGAATCAGCTGATGGAAAGCGAGCGGCTGACCGCTGTCCACGCGCAGATCCTGACTGAGATCGGCCTCCATCAGCGCCACGGCAGCGTCGTGAGAATCAACGCGAACGATGGACGGCTCCGGCAGGATCAGGGTCTCATCGACCCACTGCCAGACCTCGCCGTTATCTTCAGCGAAACGCGTGCGCAGGGTATCGGCCTGCATCATGCCTTGCGCAATGGCTTTTGCCAGCAATGGCGCGTCGATATTGCCTTTCAGCTCGGTGTAGTGCGCCACGCTCCAGGCGTTTGGCAGCGAGGAAAGCTGCTCTGCCATCCAGATACCCGGCTGGGCGGCGACGAGAGGAAGACGGTTCATGCGCGCTCCCCCGCAAAACAGGACGGCTCAAGCGTCTGCCAGCGTTGCGCCAGCCACTGCTGGCACGCCTCCTGAGAGTGCGGTTCGCAGACCACGCGCCAGCCCGCAGGCAACTCGCACTGCTGCGGCCACAGGCTGTACTGCCCCTGGTCATTTTGCAAAATGGCGAACTGTCCCTGCGGATTATCGAAAGGATTGATGAATTCCATACAGACTCCGTTATTGAATGAGCGGCTGCCAGAGGGTCATCAGCCCCTGCGTCAGCCCACCGCGCCAGCAAAGCGCATCGTGTCCGCCGTCAACCTGACGCCAGAATACCGGTTGCAGTGCGTGTAGTTCGGCGTAAATCGCCTGGTTTGCGCGCAAGATAAGCGGCTCATTGCGCCCGGCCTCAAGGACGATGCGCAGCCCGCGAGCGGTTTTTTCACCCGCTTTAAGTTGTTCGATGAGCAGCCCGTCCTGCTGTGCACCGCGGTGCGGCCACCAGTAAGATCCGGACTGGCTGAGGATGCAGCCAAACCGCTGCGGCCAGTTAAGGCCGGCATAGAGCGAAGAGAGCCCGCCGAAGCTCTGGCCCGCCACCACGGTGCGATCGGCGCGATCGCTGAAGGGCGCAATGCTGTTCACCTGCGGGAGAAGCTCTTCCTGCACCGCCAGCCAGAAATCAGGGTTGCAGGGCAGCTCGCGGCTGCGGTGCGCGGTGTCTATCACGTCGATCAGCACGTAAACCGCTGGCGGCAGTTTGCCTTCACGGGTGAGCGACGCCAGCGCGGGCCAGACGGGCATGCTTTCGGCCCAGAACTGCCCGTCGAGGAAGACCGCCAGCGGGCGACCGGGGTTATCATCGCCGGTGGTAAAAATCCACACGCGGCGACGGTTCTTCAGGCGCGCGCTGTCCCACGTAATGCAAACGGGCTTTTTATAAGGCGTATCGGGATGGTTCCAGCCCGGCTGAACGGGGGCCGCAGGCATTTCCAGCGCCGAGACGGCGTGCCCGCGCCCGCCGCGCCAGCTCTGCACATTCAGCGGGTCAGAAATTGCGTGCGGCAGCAGTTTTCGCCAGCCTTCGCGCAGCGCCATGCGGTCCGGCTGCTCGCCTTCAAACACTGCATCGGAAAAATCGTTTTCGTTATCGGAGGGGATAAAACAGTAGCTGCCGCGCCATTCGGGGCTGAACTCCCCCTGCCAGTGCCAGACGTCGGTATCCGGGATACGTTCAAGCGATTGCGGGCGGGCATTCTGATGGTGGTCGGTCACGCCGGTAACGTAGAGCCAGACGCGCTTGATCGTTGAGGTCTGCTGGGTTCCTGCCGGGTCCCGCCACCAGAATGTGACGCGATAGTTTTCCTCATGACGTTCCCATTCCGGCCCGTTTTTCGTCTGCCACCACGCTTCACTTCCGGTTGTTAACGCCGTCACCCTTATAACCCCATGTTTAACAATATTTTTTGTTTCAGAGCAAATTTTATTGATAATATTATTGATAACTATTTGCATTTGCAATAGCGTATTGCCCGCGCTGTGGGAAGCGCGTTCATAAATAACCATAAAAGCGGGACGTACAATGAATAAGAAGATTCACTCTCTGGCCTTGCTGGTCAATTTAGGGATTTATGGCGTCGCGCTGCCCGCCATGGCAGACGACAACGCCGCCTCCGCGCAGCACGAAGACACCATGGTGATCACCGCCGCCGAGCAGAATTTGCAGGCGCCTGGCGTGTCGACCATCACCGCCGATGAGATCCGCAAAAACCCGCCCGCGCGGGACGTGGCGGAAATCATCCGCACCATGCCGGGCGTTAACCTGACCGGGAACTCCACCAGCGGCCAGCGCGGGAACAACCGTCAGATCGACATTCGCGGCATGGGCCCGGAAAACACCCTGATCCTGATCGACGGCAAGCCCGTCACCAGCCGCAACTCGATTCGCCTGGGCTGGCGCGGCGAGCGTGATACCCGCGGCGATACCGGCTGGGTGCCGCCGGAGATGATCGAGCGCATCGAAGTGATCCGCGGCCCGGCCGCTGCCCGCTACGGTAACGGCGCGGCGGGCGGCGTGGTGAACATCATCACCAAAAAATTCGACGACCAGTGGCACGGCTCCTGGAACACCTACCTGAACGCGCCAGAACATAAAGACGAAGGTTCTACCAAGCGCACCAACTTTAGCCTGAGCGGCCCGCTGGGCGGCGACTTCAGCTTCCGCATGTTCGGTAACCTGGACAAAACCCAGGCCGACGCGTGGGACATTAACCAGGGCCATCAGTCTGACCGTACGGGCGCTTACGCCAACACCCTGCCCGCGGGCCGCGAGGGTGTAGAGAACAAAGACATCAACGGCGTGGTGCGCTGGGACTTCGCGCCGATGCAGTCGCTGGAGTTTGAAGCGGGCTACAGCCGCCAGAACAACCTGTATGCGGGTGACACGCAGAACACCAACAACGACAACGCGCTGGTGAAGAAAAACTACGGCAAAGAGACGAACCGTATTTATCGCCAGAACTTCGCCGTGACCTGGAACGGCGGCTGGGATAACGGCATTACCACCAGCAACTGGGCGCAGTACGAACACACCCGCAACTCCCGTCTGGGCGAAGGGCTGGCGGGCGGTCTGGAAGGCCTGTTCAACAGTAATAAATTCACCGATACCGATCTGGCCGACGTGATGCTGCACAGCGAAATCAACCTGCCGATTGATTTCATTGTGAACCAGAACCTGACGCTCGGCACCGAGTGGAACCAGCAGCGGATGAAGGATTCAACCTCCTTCACGCAAACTCAGCAGGGTGGCACCATCCCGGGCATGAGCGAAGACCGTAGCCCGTACACGTCAGCGGAGATCTTCTCCCTGTTCGCTGAGAACAACATGGAGCTGACCGACAGCACCATGCTGACCCCTGCCCTGCGCTTCGATCACCACACCATCGTGGGCAATAACTGGAGCCCGTCCCTGAACCTGTCGCAGGGTCTGGGGGATGACTTCACCCTGAAGATGGGCATCGCGCGTGCCTACAAAGCGCCAAGCCTGTACCAGACCAACCCGAACTACCTGTTGTACAGTAAAGGCCAGGGTTGCTACGCCAGTTCCGACGGCGTGGGCTGCTACATGATGGGTAACGACGATCTGAAAGCGGAAACCAGCATCAACAAAGAGATTGGCCTGGAGTGGAAACGCGACGGCTGGCTGGCGGGCGTGACCTGGTTCCGCAACGACTACCGCAACAAGATTGAAGCGGGCTACGCGCCGATTGGCCAGACCTCCACCGGTAAAGTCACCACCGATATCTACCAGTGGGAAAACGTGCCGAAGGCGGTGGTGGAAGGTCTGGAAGGCTCCCTGAACGTGCCGGTCAGCGACACCATCAACTGGACCAACAACATCACCTATATGCTGCAAAGCAAGAACAAGGAGACCGGCGATCGCCTGTCGATCATTCCGGAGTACACGCTGAACTCGACCCTGAGCTGGCAGGTGCACCAGGATGTGTCATTGCAGTCGACCTTCACCTGGTACGGCAAGCAGCAGCCGAAGAAGTACAACTACAAAGGTCAGCCGGTGACCGGGTCTGAGAAAGACGAAGTCAGCCCGTACAGCATCGTTGGCCTGAGCGCCACCTGGGACGTGACCAAAAACGTTAGCCTGACCGGCGGCGTGGACAACGTCTTCGACAAGCGCCAGTGGCGCGCGGGTAATGCCCAGACGACCGGAAATGCCACCACCGGTGCGTATATGTACGGTGCGGGTGCCTACACGTATAATGAACCGGGTCGCACCTGGTACATGAGCGTGAATACACGTTTTTAAGGCACTGAAGTCAATCCTTCCCTCTCCCCGCCGGGGAGAGGGTCAGGGTGAGGGGAAAAACCATGCACACCACCCACAGCACATTTTCTCTCGCCGGCCTCACCCTCCACCGCATCACCTTCGATTCCAGCACCTTCACCGACGCCGATCTCCTCTGGCTTCCTCATCACGCCCAGCTCGCTGACGCCGGACGTAAACGCAAGGCTGACCATCTGGCAGGACGCATCGCCGCCGCGCACGCCTTGCCTGACCACACCGTTCCCGCCATCGGCCCCAGCGGGGAACCGCTCTGGCCGGACGGAATTTCCGGCAGCATCACCCACAGCGGCACCCAGGCCATGGCGGTAGTGGTTCGCGATCGACACGCGCTCATCGGCATCGACTGCGAAACCATTCTGCCCGAAAATGAAGCAAGGGAAATCAAAGATGGCATTATAGATGCCCATGAAGAGCGCGTGTTTTCCCACTCGGGATACCCGTTCGCCCTCGCCCTGACGCTGGTTTTCAGCGCCAAAGAGAGCCTGTTCAAGGCCCTCTTTCCCCAGGTGCAGGCATATATGGGTTTTGACAGCGCCCACGTTACCCTGCTCGACGATAAGACGCTTACGCTGGCATTGACCCGTCAACTGGCAGGCTTTAACGAAGGCACCGCCTTCACCCTGCACTGGCAGCAGCACGGCGAGCAGGCGATCACCCTGCTGTCACACGTTCCTGCCGACGCGCCTTCACGCTGGTCACCACAAACGTCACGATAAACACCACCGCGAACAGCACCACGATGGTCGGCGCGGGCGCGCTGTCGAGATAAAACGAGGCATACACGCCGCTGACCGACACCAGTACTGACACCGCCACTGCCACCAGCAGCGCCATGTGAAAGCGTCGGGCGATCAGCACCGCCACCGCGCCGGGGGCAATCAGCAGCGAAATCGACAGAATGATCCCCACCGCCTTCAGCGTCGCCACGATGGTCAGCGAGACCATGCACAGTAAGCCGTAGTGCAGCCAGCGGGCGCGCAGTCCGCTCGCCTGCGCCTGCTGATAGTCAAAGCAGAACAGCAGGAAATCGCGCCACTTCAGGCCAATCACCAGCGCAATCATCCCCGCCACGATGCCGCTTTGCAGAAT
Source organism: Enterobacter cloacae complex sp. P24RS (assembly GCF_014982165.1). NCBI lineage: Bacteria > Pseudomonadati > Pseudomonadota > Gammaproteobacteria > Enterobacterales > Enterobacteriaceae > Enterobacter > Enterobacter cloacae complex sp. P24RS. The sequence continues at coordinate 21,972 of NZ_JADCKU010000007.1, read as the reverse complement.
GTCCATCCCGTTAATGCCCAGCATATCGCCGAACAGAATGTGGTCGAGATGCACCTCAGGCTTGACGGCGATATAGAGGATCACCCCGGCGCCGAACATCCCGGAAAAAACAATCCCCATCACCGTATCCTGCTTGATCCGGCTGTTGTCCTTCAGGTAGCCGGTGGCGATCGCGCAGAACAGACCGGCAACGAATGCACCCACCGCCAGCGGCAGGCCCATTACCCACGCCAGCACCACGCCGGGAAACACCGCGTGGCTCATGGCATCGCCCATCAGCGCCCAGCCTTTCAGCACAAGAAAAACCGACAGCAGCGCGCAGGGTACGGCCACCAGAAGTGAAATCAGCAGCGCGTTATTCATGAACGCAAACTGGAAGGGTTCAAGGAGCAGCGCCATCATGGGTGTGCCTCCTTCGCGCGGCGGCGGCTGGCGAGCAGCCCGTGCTTCGGCGCAAAGACGAACGCCAGCAGGAACAGCAGCGTCTGGGCGACCACGATAATGCCGCCGGTGGCGCCGTCCAGATAATAGCTGGCCCACGCGCCGAGGAAGCTGGTGAGGCTGCCAATGGCGACGGCAATCATCAGCAGGCGCGGGAAGCGGTCGGTGAGCAGCCACGCGGTTGCGCCGGGCGTAACCACCAGGCAAATCACCAGAAACGCGCCGACGGTTTGCAGTGCCGCCACGGTGGAGACCGCCAGCAGCGTGAAGAACAGAACCTTCAGGCGCGCCGGGCGCAGGCCGATGGCGCGGGCGTGGTTCTCATCAAAAAAGGTCACCATCAGATCTTTCCATTTGAACAGCAGGATAACCAACGACACCACGCCGATAATCGCCAGCTGGACGATATCCTCCGGGGCGATAGCCAGAATATTGCCGAGGACGATAGTCTGAATATTCACCGAGGTCGGGTTGAGCGAGACCATAAACAGCCCCAGCCCGAAAAAGGAGGAGAAGATCAGCCCGATGATGGCATCCTCCTTCAGGCGGCTGCGCTGGTTGAGAAACAGCATACTGCCCGCCGCCAGCCCGCCCGATAAAAACGCCCCCAGCGAGAACGGCAGCCCGAGCATGTAAGCGCCCGCCACGCCCGGCACAATGGAGTGCGAGAGCGCATCGCCGATCAGCGACCAGCCTTTGAGCATCAGGTAGCAGGAGAGAAACGCGCACAGCCCGCCCACCATCGCCGAGACCCACATCGCGTTGAGCATGTACTCATAGCTGAAGGGTTCGAGAAGCGCGTTCATTTGGCCTCCTGCCGGTGCGTCACGAAGGGGCGCTCGTCGTCAGTAATAATGCGATCTTCCGAGCCGCTGAGCACCACGTGGCGCAGCACGCCGCTGAAGGCGCGCTCAAGGTTTTCGGCGGTAAAGGTGGTTTCCGTCGGACCGCTCGCCAGCACGGTGCCTTTGACCATCACCGTGTAATCGCAAAACTCCGTGACAGAGCCTAAATTGTGGGTCGAGACCAGCATGGTTTTGCCCTCGTCGCGCAACTCGCGCAACAGGCTGATGATTCTGGCTTCGGTTTTAACGTCCACGCCGGTAAACGGTTCGTCGAGCAGGATCACCTCGCCCTGCTGGGCAATCGCCCGCGCCAGGAAGACGCGCTTCTTTTGCCCGCCGGAGAGCTCGCCAATCTGCCGATGGCGCAGCTCGAGCATATCCACGCGCTTCAGGGCGTCGGTTACGATCTGCCGATCCTGCGCTTTAGGCCGCCGCAGAAATCCCATATGCCCGTAGCGGCCCATCATCACCACGTCCTCGACCAGCACCGGAAACGACCAGTCGACCTCTTCCGACTGCGGCACATAGGCGACCAGGTTCTGGCGCAGCGCCCGGTGAGGCGGCAGCCCATGGAGGGTGATGCTGCCGCTCGCCGCCCGCACAAAGCCCATCACCGCCTTAAACAGCGTGGACTTGCCGGAGCCGTTCACCCCCACCAGCGCGGCAATCGATCCGCCGGGCACGCTGAACGACGCATTGCGCAGCGCCGTGTGGCCGTTGCGGTAGGTCACGGTCACGTCCGTGACGACAATCCCCTTTTGCATGGTCACTCCTTCATGCCGTCGCGAATGCCCTGCACCAGCGTGCGGGTGGTGACGTTCAGCAGATCGATATAGGTCGGCACCGGGCCGTTTTCCGCGCTCAGGGAGTCGACGTACAGCACGCCGCCGTAGTGGGCGCCGGTTTCCCGCGCCACCTGACGCGCCGGCTTATCGGATACCGTGCTTTCGCTGAATACCGCCGGGATGCGATGTTTCTTCACCAGATCGATCACCTTGCGCACCTGCTGCGGCGTCCCCTGCCGATCGGCGTTGATCGGCCACAGGTAAAGTTCCTTCATGCCCAGATCCCGCGCAAGATAGGAGAAGGCGCCTTCGCTGGTCACCATCCAGCGCTTGTCTTCCGGGATAGCCGCCACCTGCTTGCGCAGCGGTTCGAGGGTCGCGACGATCTTCTGCTTGTAGGCGTCAGCGTTGCGCTGATACGTCTGCGCATTCGCCGGATCGTACTTCACCAGCGCGTCGCGGATGTTATTTACGTAAATCAGCGCGTTGTCCGGCGACATCCACGCGTGCGGGTTGGGCTTGCCGTCGTACGGCCCCTCGCTGATGCCCATCGGGGTAATGCCCTGGGTGACAATCACCTCCGGCACGCCGTTCAGATGCTGATAAAAACGCTGGAACCACAGCTCCAGATTCATGCCGTTCGCCAGGATCAGCTGCGCCTTCTGCGCGCGTTTGATATCCCCCGGCGTCGGCTGGTACTCATGGATTTCAGCGCCCGGTTTGGTGATGGAGGTGACGTCTGCGGCATCCCCCGCCACGTTTTTCGCCATATCCGCGATGACGGTAAAGGTGGTGATGACCTGGAACTTTTCAGCCGCCAGCGCGCCCGTGCTGGTGGTAGCCGTGAGCAGCGCGCCGAGCAACAGACGCTTTAATCCTTGCAGTGGGTGCATCGCAGAAGTCTCCTGAGGTGGTTAAATTCAAAGCAAAATTAGCCCGTGCTATAAGGTATAGCACAGGCTATATTTAAATGAAAATGGTTATCATTAAAGTTATGTCAATGAAGGGCGTGCCTGATGGCGCTTCGCTTATCAGGCCTACGGAAAAGCAGTTTTGGAGTTTTGTAGGCCGGGTAAGCGCAGCGCCACCAGGCATAAAAATGGCTGGATTTTTAATTAAAGGAGTTTGTCATTACTTAAACATCCGGGAACATCACGCTATTCCCCGGCGCTTCCCTGTGCAGATGGATAAAGTTCAGGTGCCGTTCATACTGGTCCAGAATGTCCGTAATCACCTGCTCCTTGCTGTAATCCATCAAATCATTCCCCTGGCTCCCTTCCAGCAGGAACGTCTCCAGCCGGTAGTAGGTTGATTTCCCGCTGCGCGCCCGGTAGGTAAACCCAGGCACCGAGTACTGCTGCGGCCAGATCTGATAGACAAAGTTCTGCTCGTCGCCCATGTGCACCAGCAGATCCAGGTGCCCCAGAGTTTCGCCCTCCTCCGGCGGCAGGTTTTTCAGCTCCACGTACGCACCGCGCAGCTTCAGCTCCTGCGCCACCTCTTCCATCGCCGGGAAGCAGACGGTTTCCATCATCTGGCTGGTGTAGCGCGTGCCCGGGTAATTCATCAGGCGCGACAGGCGTTTCTTCCAGCTCAGCCGGTCCTGGGCGCCCATCGGCCGCGGCGCGGTGTCGCGGCTGGCGCTTTCGCGGCGGTAGTCTTCCACCTTGAGCGATTTATACAGCCCGGCCATCACGAAGAAGATCACAAAGCTGAACGGCAGGCCCATGATCACCGTGGTGTTCTGCAACGCCGAAATGCCGTTGGTCATCAGCATGCCGAGCGTCAGCAGGCCGATGGCGACGGACCAGAAGATGCGCAGCCAGTTCGGCGCGTCGCTGTTGATGTCCTTCAGCTTTGAGGTGAAGTTCCCAAGCACCAGCGCGCCGGAATCCGCCGAGGTGACGTAAAACAGCAGGCCGGTAATAGTCGCTACCGAGGCGCTAAAGGTAAACGCCGGATACTGCGCCAGCAGGCTGTAGAAGCCGCGCTCCGGGTGCGCCATCGCTTCCTGGGCAAAGGTTGCGTTGCCGTGGATGATCTCGTGCAGCGCGCTGTTGCCGAAAATCGACAGCCACAGCAGGGTAAAGGTGAACGGGATGATCAGGGTGCCCATCACAAACTGACGAATGGTGCGCCCGCGCGAAATACGCGCCAGGAACAGGCCGACAAACGGCGACCATGCGACCCACCATGCCCAGAAGAACAGGGTCCAGTTGTTCATCCACTCCACCGGGCGGTCAAAGGCGAAGCTGTTCAGCGTCATGCCCATGAAGCGGTTCACGTAGTCCCCCACGTTCAGTACCAGAGCGTTGAGCAGGAACGACGTGTCGCCCATAAACAGCACGAACAGGATCAGACCCAGCGCCAGCGCCACGTTTAGCTCAGAGAGCACGCGGATGCCCTTATCCACGCCGGAGGTCACCGAAATGGTGGCGATAATCACCGAGAGCGCAATCAGCGCTGCTTTCGCCGCCATCGAATCCGGGATATCAAACAGCACGCTCAGCCCATAGTTGAGCTGGACCACGCCAATGCCGAGCGTCGTCGCGATGCCGAAGATGGTGCCAATGACCGCCGCGATATCGACGCTGTGGCCAATCGGGCCGTTAATTCTTTTCCCGAAAATTGGGTACAGCGCGGAGCGGATGGTGAGGGGCAAATTATAACGATAGCTAAAGTATCCGAGCGCCATCCCCATCAGGGCATACATCGACCATCCTGTCAGGCCGTAGTGGAACAGCGTCCAGACCATCGCCTGTCGCGCGGCTTCCATCGTCTGCCCCGCCCCTTCCGGCGGCTGCATATACTGCGTGACCGGTTCGGCTACCGAGAAGAACATCAGGTCGATGCCGATGCCCGCGGCAAACAGCATTGCCGCCCAGCTCAGCAGGCTGAACTCGGGCTTGGACTGCTCTGGCCCGAGCTTCACCGAGCCAAAGCGCGAGCAGGCAATGCAGACCACGAAGACGATATAGAGCGTCGCCGCCAGCAGGTAGTACCAGCCGAAGGTCTTCGACACCCAGTTCAGGGTGCGGCCAATCCACTCGGCAGAAAAATTGCTAAAGAAAATGGTCGTCAGGGAAAACAACAAAATCAGCCCGGCGGACGTATAAAAAACGACCGGGTTGATTTTGTCTTTTTCTCTGTCTTGTGAAAGGTCTGTCATCCAGTATCCCCACTGTTTTTGTAACTATTGAAATCCAAAATCGCAACAATTAAGACACATTTTATATTGAACGTCCAATCAAAAACCGCTTTAATAGATTACCAACGCTGATGAATGGAGTGGCAAAAATGCCCAAAGTGGGGATGCAGCCGATCCGGCGCAGGCAGCTTATCGACGCCACGCTGGAAGCAATAAATGAAGTGGGAATGCATGACGCAACCATCGCGCAGATCGCCCGTCGGGCGGGCGTGTCCACGGGGATCATCAGCCACTATTTCAAAGATAAAAACGGCCTGCTGGAAGCGACCATGCGCGACATCACCGGCCAGCTGCGCGACGCGGTATTAAGCCGCTTACGCGCCCTGCCGAACGGCAGCGCGGAGCAGCGTTTGCAGGCGATTGTCGGCGGCAATTTTGATGAAACCCAGGTCAGCGGCGCGGCGATGAAGGCCTGGCTGGCCTTCTGGGCGAGCAGCATGCATCAGCCGATGCTCTACCGTTTGCAGCAGGTCAGCAGCCGCCGGTTGCTCTCAAACCTGGTGTACGAGTTCCGCCGCGAGCTGCCGCGTGAACAGGCTGAAGAGGCGGGCTACGGGCTCGCCGCGCTGATTGACGGGCTGTGGCTGCGCGCCGCGCTGAGCGGCAAACCGCTGGACAAAACCCTCGCGCAATCGCTCACCAGCCACTTTATCAGCCAGCATTTACCGACCGAATAACCGAGGAGGAAGCATGTCCCGAATGGCAGAACAGCAGCTTTATATAAATGGTGGTTATACATCCGCCACCAGCGGTCGCACCTTCGAGACCATCAACCCGGCCAACGGTGAAGTTCTGGCGAGCGTGCAGGCCGCCGGGCGTGAAGACGTGGACCGCGCCGTAGCGAGCGCAACGCGCGGGCAAAAAATCTGGGCGGCGATGACCGCCATGGAGCGCTCGCGCATCCTGCGTCGCGCCGTCGATATCCTGCGCGAGCGCAACGACGCGCTGGCGAAGCTTGAAACCCTCGACACCGGTAAGGCGTTTTCTGAAACCTCGACCGTCGACATCGTCACCGGCGCGGACGTGCTGGAGTACTACGCGGGGCTTATCCCGGCGCTGGAAGGCAGCCAGATCCCGCTGCGCGACACCTCATTCGTCTACACGCGCCGCGAGCCGCTGGGCGTGGTGGCGGGCATCGGCGCGTGGAACTACCCGATCCAGATCGCCCTGTGGAAATCCGCCCCGGCGCTGGCGGCGGGCAACGCGATGATCTTCAAGCCGAGCGAAGTGACGCCGCTCACCGCCCTGAAGCTTGCGGAAATCTACACCGAAGCGGGCCTGCCGGACGGCGTGTTTAACGTCCTGCCGGGCGTGGGCGCGGAAACCGGCCAGTACCTGACCGAGCATCCGGGCATTGCCAAAGTATCCTTCACCGGCGGCGTCGCCAGCGGCAAAAAGGTGATGGCTAACTCCGCAGCCTCGTCCCTTAAGGAGGTGACGATGGAGCTGGGCGGCAAATCTCCGCTGATAGTGTTTGACGATGCGGATCTGGATCTCGCCGCAGACATCGCCATGATGGCTAACTTCTTCAGTTCCGGACAGGTGTGCACCAACGGCACCCGCGTGTTCGTGCCTGCAAAATATAAGGCCGCGTTTGAACAGAAAATCGTAGAGCGCGTGGGCCGCATCCGCGCGGGCGAGCTGTTCGATGAAAACACCAACTTTGGCCCGATGGTCAGCTTCCCGCACCGCGACAGCGTGATGCGCTACATCGCCAAAGGCAAAGAAGAAGGCGCGCGCGTGCTGTGCGGCGGCGACGTGCTGAAGGGCGACGGGTTTGATAACGGCGCGTGGGTAGCCCCGACCGTGTTCACCGACTGCACCGACGAGATGACCATCGTGCGCGAAGAGATCTTCGGCCCGGTGATGTCCATCCTCACCTATGAAAGCGATGAAGAAGCCATTCGCCGCGCCAACGACACCGACTACGGTCTGGCGGCGGGCATCGTCACCGCCGATCTGAACCGCGCCCACGGCGCGATTCATCAGCTCGAAGCGGGCATCTGCTGGATCAACACCTGGGGTGAATCCGCCGCGGAGATGCCGGTTGGCGGCTACAAGCACTCCGGCATTGGCCGCGAAAACGGCGTGATGACGCTTCAGAGCTACACCCAGGTGAAGTCCATCCAGGTTGAGATGGGTAAATTCCAGTCCATATTTTAACCGGGAGGTTTATTTGCAATTTGACTACATCATTATCGGGGCCGGCTCTGCCGGCAACGTACTGGCTACACGACTGACTGAAGATCCGAACACCACCGTCCTGCTGCTTGAGGCGGGCGGGCCGGACTACCGCTTTGATTTCCGCACCCAGATGCCCGCCGCGCTGGCCTTCCCGCTCCAGGGCAAGCGCTACAACTGGGCGTATGAAACCGAGCCAGAGCCTTTCATGAACAACCGCCGCATGGAGTGCGGACGCGGAAAAGGGCTGGGCGGCTCGTCGCTGATCAACGGCATGTGCTACGTGCGCGGCAACGCGATGGATCTGGACAACTGGGCGAAAGCACCGGGTCTGGAGCACTGGAGCTATCTCAACTGTCTGCCCTACTACCGCAAGGCAGAGACCCGCGACGTGGGGCCGAATGACTACCACGGCGGCGACGGTCCGGTGAGCGTCACCACCTCTAAGCCGGGTGTGAACCCGCTGTTTGAAGCAATGGTGGAAGCAGGCGTGCAGGCGGGCTATCCGCGCACCGACGATCTCAACGGCTACCAGCAGGAAGGCTTTGGCCCGATGGACCGCACGGTCACGCCGCAGGGCCGACGCGCCAGCACCGCGCGCGGCTATCTGGACCAGGCAAAACCGCGTCCTAACCTGACCATCCGTACCCACGCCATGACCGATCACATTATTTTTGACGGCAAGCGCGCGGCGGGCGTTGAGTGGCTGGAAGGTGAAAGCACCATTCCGTCAAAAGCGACGGCGAATAAAGAAGTTCTCCTGTGCGCAGGCGCCATTGCGTCTCCGCAGATCCTCCAGCGTTCCGGCGTGGGCAACGCTGAGCTGCTGAAGCAGTTCGATATCCCGCTGGTGCATGATTTACCCGGCGTGGGGGAAAACTTGCAGGATCACCTGGAGATGTACCTCCAGTATGAATGTAAGGAGCCGGTTTCCCTCTACCCTGCCCTGCAATGGTGGAACCAGCCGAAGATTGGCGCGGAGTGGCTGTTTGGCGGCACCGGCGTAGGTGCGAGCAACCACTTCGAAGCGGGCGGATTTATCCGCAGCCGCGAGGAGTTCGCGTGGCCGAACATTCAGTACCACTTCCTGCCGGTGGCGATTAACTACAACGGCTCGAACGCGGTGAAGGAACACGGCTTCCAGTGCCACGTCGGCTCCATGCGCTCCCCGAGCCGCGGGCACGTGCGCATTACATCTCGCGATCCGCACCAGCATCCGGCGATCCTGTTTAACTATATGTCCCACGAGCAGGACTGGCAGGAGTTCCGCGACGCGATCCGCATCACCCGCGAGATCATGCACCAGCCGGCGCTGGACAAATACCGTGGTCGTGAAATCAGCCCGGGCGTCGAATGCCAGACCGACGAACAGCTGGACGAGTTCGTGCGTAACCATGCTGAAACCGCCTTCCATCCGTGCGGCACCTGCAAAATGGGCTACGACGAGATGGCGGTGGTTGACGGTGAAGGCCGCGTTCACGGGCTGGAAGGATTACGCGTGGTGGATGCGTCGATCATGCCGCAGATTATTACCGGCAACCTGAACGCTACCACGATTATGATCGGTGAGAAAATTGCTGATGCCATTCGCGGGCGCGAGCCGCTGGCGAAGAGCACGGCGGCGTATTACGTGGCGAACGGCGCGCCGGTTCGCCGATAAGACATTCCCCCTCTCCCCGCCAGGGCGAGGGGGACAGAATTTACCCTTCTGGCATCGCTGAAGAGTGGTGCGATGAAATTTTCCACGCTTTTCCATCCCACGCGTAGGTGAAGGTATAACGTGCGGTCACGGACGTTTTATCGGCAAAGGTAAACGTGTAGGTCCCTGTATCAATCGCTTTATTGCAGCCGAGACGAATGGTGCGGCTATCAATTTTCCCGAACGGCTTCTTCTTCAGAAAATCCTGGAAGTAATCCACGCGCTCCTGATCGGTCAGCCGGACCTGATTGGATATGGTCGGCAGCAAAACCGCATCGCTCAGGTAATTCTCCGCGACCTTATGGGCATCTCCCGTCTGGAGTGAAGCATTCCATTTATCAAAAAGCGCTTCAATTTGCTGATTATCCGCTTTTACGCAGTCAGGCGCGGTCGCGGCAAAAGCAGAAGTTGAGGCAATCCCGAGAAGTACGGTAAGAGAAACGAACGTTTTCATAAACCATTTTCCTTATGTGGTTTTTTCCTGTGAAGCGCACTATCCCGATTATCCCGCTGCGTGACAATATCCATTACTTATTATTACGTTTTTTACAGAACGACAAATTAGGTCAAATTATATCCAATCGAGTGAACGTCCTCTGATTGCTCCCCTCAGCCATTCTCCGGCTGCCGTCCTTCAGGCCAAAGAAGGTGCGCTGGCTCACACAAATTAAACAATGAGTTTAATTTACAACTTATTGTTGATAATATTTTTCCCCCCACCTGGGAAACCGGAGTATCAAAAAACAGGCAGCTGAATGAATACCTATCTTTTTCTTTTATTATCAATAGCATCTGAAGTCATTGCGACGACGGCATTAAAACTATCCGACAGCTTCACCCGGTTGTGGCCCTCCCTCATCACGGTGATGTTTTACATCATTGCGTTCTGGTCATTAACCATCCCCATGAGAACAATCCCAACGGGAATTATTTATGCGGTGTGGTCAGGGGCCGGGATCGTACTGATTAGCCTGGCAGGATGGATTATTTATGGTCAAAAGCTGGATATGGCGGCCCTGACAGGAATAGGCCTTATTATTGCCGGCGTGATGGTGATAAATCTGTTTTCGAATTCAACAGGACACTGAGCGGCAGCTTTATCCCGTCAGGTATCACGTCGCCCGGTATACTTTATGATCAAAAATCTTTTAATCTGCTTCGTTGTGTTTCTCTTTCTGGTGTTAACGCTTGAAATTCTTTATATCGAAAAGCGTCATGTTAATTTCTTTCGCGATGGGGTAAGAAGCGTCGAGGAGGTGCTGTCTCTCTGGGATGAGCATTAATCAGACTCCCCTATATCCTTCGCCTGCATCAACACCGTGAAGACGTTTTTGTGAAAATTTCAACGCAAAGTTTTATTAATGTAAATTATTGACGATATATTTGACAGAAGATTTATTCGATGCATATCGGCGTTAATCCGATGGATAGGCAATATCTATTATGTACTCTTTACGGAGGTAGCTAAACTGCTTTCAAAGAGTATATTATTTGTTAAAAAGGTAAATAAGTGGAAACAACAAAATTATGGATTTCGTTAGGGACGATTGTCAGCCCTATTACTGGAACGTTTTTCACTAAAATAGTTACACAACATAATCATAAATATCTGCTCTGGTATAATGGCGACTATCTTATCAAGCCGGGAGATAACATTAAGGTTAGTAACAAAGGCTTTGTTATTTCCGGGAAACTACGTTCGGTGAACATTATTCAGATTGATAAATACAGCCCAACGCTCTGGCGGGTAATGCACAATATGTCCAGCTGTCCGGGAGACAGAGAACCTGAAAATCCGTATTGTACGACCACAACCCGCTGCATTTTCAAGTCCTGCCCTCACGGCAAAACGCGTCATGCCCTTCAAAACCGCTGAGAATACGAACCCCTGAGCCTCTTTCACCAGAGGCTTTTTTATTTAATGGATGCTCATCTGCTGACACAGGGTGCAATTGCCCGGCCAAGCTCTTCATTAGTCTGCTTTGACCCCGATATAAGCGTAATATCCAGAAAGTTTGCCCCTGTGGTATGAGTCATATCAACCTGGGCAATCAGCCGGTTCCCCCTGGAGATATCAAAAAAGTTAGGCGTATCCCGCTCGGGGAAGATGTATTCCACCTCATAGCCTTCGGCCTCAAGCGCGCTTCGCATACAGTGATATCGTCCATCCAGTCCAGGATGCGCTGATACGGTAAAAGGTTTATAGGTGGTCGCATTGCCAAAGGGACGTACCAGCTGGCATGCCGTCAGCAGCGAAACAGCCACAATCACAGTCAGAAATTTCATTTTATCCTTTAAGCATTAGTTGGTTACGGTCTCTTTAACCGCCTGGTACGGCATTAAATCTACGCGCAAGCGACGCTTTTATCAACTTTTTGTTGATAATTAAACACTATCGATATATTTTAAGCTAAGTGAGGTTTTAAGCACGACATCTGACCATGCCAAACATAAAGGAACAACGATGAAATCAGATTACGCCAAACAGATTGAACTGATTTCCGGGCCGCTGGAAGCGGCAATGGAAGCGCTTGCAGGTACGTTGTCGGCGAACCATGAGATAGTCCTGCACAACCTCACCATGCCAGAGCAGTCCGTGGTAAAAATCATCAACGGGCACGTCAGCGGCAGACAAGCGGGTGACAATCTTTTGTCCGGCCCGGAAAAAGACAAAGGATTTGCCCTGCTGCTTAAAAACAGCAAAGACAGCACCCCGGTCACGGTAAAAAATTATAAAACCGTCACGGCGTCCGGACGGATCCTGAGCAGCGCCTCGACAATTTACTACAGCGAGGAAGGCGTACCGTTGATGGCCTTTTGCATCAATATCGATACCTCTCCTTACGAGCAAATGCGCAAGTGCCTGGACGCGATTACGGGCAGCCCGCTTGCCGATTCAGACCCGCAGGATATGAACCTGGGCGGCATCATCGAGCAGTCAATCCAGGAAATCATCGATAAACATTCGGTCCCGGGCAAAAAGGTTCAGAAAGCGCAGCGGCTTAAAATAGTCGCTGAAATGCATGCGAAAGGCATTTTCAAAATGCGGGGTGGCGTCCAGCACGCGGCACAGGCCCTGGGCGTGACGCGCTATACGGTTTATAACGATCTTGAGGTGATGGGTGAAAAATAACAGTCCCCGGCGCATTCCGTTTTACCAGGTTGACGCCTTCTCTGACGGTCCCTTTACGGGCAATCCCGCGGCCGTCTGCCTGCTGGACGCCTGGCCGGACGCGCATGTTCTCCAGCGTATCGCTACGGAAAACAATCTTTCCGAGACCGCGTTTGTGGTTAAGCAGGACGACGGCTTCGCGCTTCGCTGGTTCACCCCTGCGGTGGAAGTGGATCTTTGCGGTCATGCGACGCTTGCCGCTGCGAGCGTTCTCTTGAGCCGTGACCACGCCTCTGAAAGCGTGCGTTTTTTCACCCGCAGCGGCGAGCTGAACGTCACCTCGGATGGTGAGCAATACACGCTGGATTTCCCGCAGGCGATCCCGTCCCGCATTACCGCTCCGGAAGGGTTGTTTAAGGCGCTAGGGCTGGAGGAAAACGCCGGAGAAACCTGGCAGGCGTCCGATCTCATCGTCGTCATTGATGATGAAGACAGGCTGGATGCGCTGAAGCCTGATTTTTCCGCGCTGGAAAGGTTTAACACGCGCGGCGTGGTGGTTACTGCCGCCTCACGCACCTTCGATTTTCGCTCCCGCTGGTTCGGCCCGCAGGTGGGAGTAAATGAAGATCCGGTGACGGGTTCTGCCCACACCTTTCTGGCACCGTTGTGGAGCGAAAAACTGTCGAAGAAGACGTTGCGCGCGCAACAGGGCGGAAGCCGTAAAGGCGAACTGATTTGCCATGTTAAGGACAACGGACGCGTCGAGCTCTCAGGCAAAGCGTGCCTGATGATTGAAGGAACCTTTATTCTGTAAGCACACGGACGTGCTGCGTAAACGTGGGTGAAAGGATCCAGTCGGGTTACTGCTGCGAATTATCATAAACGCTTTATATTTTATTAAATAGCGTGAGGTCTATTCATGTCGCCTTACGCTTAACCTGGCGCTCGGGAAAAATAAATAACGTTGTCATTACGCAGGTATATCATCCTGAACTGCTTTTTTGCTGTTTATTTGTCACTGGCACGCTATTACTGGCGTGGTCACGGCTTAGTCTAACGCTCGCAGGCTAAATGAGAGAAAATCATGTCAACGAAACCAGATGAAAGATCTAAAGCGGCCGTTACGCCCCTTGAACGTCGCGTTGTTATTGTGACGCTCCTGTTTATGTTTTTAATATATACAGTGTTACTGATATCTCCCTTTTTATGAGGTGAATGTCAGTAACCTTATTCGGCCCCGGTGGTCTTTTTAATTACAGGCATTAAGATGAAAAATTTAGCAGCAGTAATGAGTCTGGCACTGATGACCCTGACGGTTACAGGGTGCTCCAGCGACTACGTATTACAAAAGAAAAATGGCGAAATGATTATTACCCACGGAAAGCCGGAAGTCGATGATGACAACGGTTTAATTACCTATGAGGACGTTGCGGGCAATGAACATGCTATCAACCGCGACCAAATTATCCAGATGATCGAGAAATAACGTTCGTGGGCAGAGCAGCCGCATTGCGCTCTGCCCGCGATACCGTTCTAGCGCAATGCCTCAAGCTGCTTAATCTGATGCCCTTGCGCGTCAAAATTCTCTGCTGCCAGCCACGCGCGCAGCGCCGCGTCCCTCTGCGGCCATTCGCCGTCAATAATAGAGAGCATGTCGCTGTCGCGGTTACGCCCCTTACGCACCAGCTTCTGGCGCAGACGTCCTTCCCAGACAAACCCCAGCCGCTCCGCCGCGTTGCGTGAGGCGGTGTTCATCGAATCGCACTTCCACTCCAGCCGACGGTATTTATGCTCGAAGGCATTTTTCAGCAGCAGCCACACCGCTTCGGTGCCAATGCGGGTACCTTTCATTCTGCGCGACCAGGTCACATGGCCGATCTCCACCGAGCCCTGGAACCGCTCTATCGCCATGTAGCAGACCAGCCCCACGGCGCGCTCGGTGCGCAAATCAATCACGGCATAGGGCACCAGATCGTCATCCAGCACTTTGCCGAGCACCCAGTGCGCGGTGGCTTCCACGCTCATGGGCTGGCTGCTGGCAAGCCACGTCCAGTCGCTGTCGTCGCCCAGGGCATACGCTTCATACAGATCCGCGGAATGGCGATCGGCATCGAGCGGCTCCAGACGACAATACTGACCAACGAGCGCGGTGCGGGCCAGCGCGCGGGCGCATTTCCAGTCCGGGACGATATCGTTAACGGTTTGACCATGTTGATTGATTTCGGGCACGGCGATGACTCCCTGAAAGGTAAGGAGTGTGTTATAGCAGGTTAAAAAGCGGACGAAAAGAGAGGAAATGCAGGCCGGGTAACGTGGAACCGCCACCCGGCATAAGATTACTTCAGCAGTTTTACCGTGGCGTCGATGTCGATTTCATCTTCGGTAAAGATCATCGTCGTGTTCTGGAAGGTGGTGATCGCCAGCTTCTTCACCGTACGCATTTCGCCCGGCTTCTTGTCGGATTTTGGTTTGATGCTGTTCATCAGCAGCCCCACCGAGAGCACCGCGTTCTCTTTGTCGATTTTGGTCTCAACGGGCTCTTCCTCGCTGAATACCACGAAGGACTTGATCGAGGTGAGCTTCACGCGCTCGCCCGCGATATAGAGATGCTTGCTCTCCGGGATCACCTTCACCGCATACGCGGAAAGGCCTTTGGTGTTGGTGGTTGGCTCGAAGGTCACCGCCGCATCTTTTTTAATCAGATCAGGGTTGGCGACCTTAATCACATGAAAATAGCGGTTGTCGCCGTTTTCATCTTTGATAAATCCAAAGCCTTTATCTTTAAACCACGTTGTGATTGTACCGTTCATCGCTGTTACCGCCTGTCAGATCTCAAGACTAAAGTTTTGCAGCGCGCAGTGTAATCCACAATGGCTGAGGAGACAAAAAAAGCCCCTGCACGGGAGCAGGGGAAAGTTCATGTCAGAGCTTATCGTTATTTTTTAGTTAAACACCATCCCGCCGTCAATCAGCAGGGACTGGCCGGTCATGTAGTCGGAGTCTGGCCCCGCAAGGTAAGAGACGCACGCGGCCACGTCTTCCGGCTCGGACAAACGGCCAAGCGTGATGCGTTTGGCAAAGGTTTCCGTGCCATAGCCAAGCGGTTTGCCCGCCGCCTCGGAGACCTGACGGTCGATCTCCGCCCACATCGGCGTTTTGACGATGCCCGGGCAGTAGGCGTTAACGGTGATCCCCAGCGGGGCGAGATCCCGCGCGGCCGTCTGGGTCAGGCCGCGTACCGCGAACTTGCTTGAACTGTATACCGCCAGCTCCGGGTTACCGGTATGCCCCGCCTGGGAGCAGGCGTTGATGATTTTGCCGCCGTGCCCCTCTTTGCGGAACGCGTCAATCGCGGCCTGAATGCCCCAGATCACCCCTTTCACGTTGATGTTGTAGACTTTGTCGACAATCTCCGGGGTGATGGATTCGATGGGGGTAGACGGCGCAACCCCGGCGTTATTGACGATGACGTTGAAGCCGCCCAGCTCGGTACGGGCTTTCTCCACGGCCGCAAACACCTGCTCGCGGTCAGAGACGTCGACCTTCACGGCGACGGCCTTCCCGCCGCTGCGGATGATTTCATCGGCAACCGCTTTCGCCGTCGCTTCGTTGTAATCGGCGATAGCGACGGCAAAACCATCCTTCACCAGACGAAGCGCGATCGCTTTGCCAATCCCCTGGCCGGAGCCGGTTACGAGAGCCACTTTTTGCATTTCTCTGTCCTTATGTTGATTCACAAAATCTGGCTGAGATGGAGCTGGCCCATCAGCAGCGGGTTATCGCTGTAGTCGACGGGAATGGCCACCACGGCCGGGCCGTCGACATCCATTGCCGCACGCAGCGTCGATTCGAGCGCGTCGGCACTCTCGACGGCAAAACCTTTTGCGCCGAACGCGTCGGCATAGGCTTTGAAGTCGACCGGGCCGAACTCCACGCCGGAAAGACGCTGGTATTTTTTCTCTTCCTGGATCGCCACCATGTTGTAGGCGTTATCCACCCAGATGATGTGCAGCACGTTGGCGTTGAGGCGCACGGCGGTTTCCAGCTCCATGCTCGACTGCAAAAAGCCGCCGTCCCCGGAGACTGACACGACCTTGCGCCCCGGGTTGACCAGCCACGCGCCAATCGCCCACGGCAGCGCCACGCCCATGGTTTGCTGACCGTTGGAGATCATCACCTGACGCGCGCGGAAGCTGTAGAGGTAGCGGGCGATCCAGATATGGAAGCTGCCCATATCGACGGTGAGCGTCACGTCGCTGTTCACGATGTCCTGCATGGCGCGCACGATGCGCAGCGGATGCAGGGCAAACTGGTTAAGCGATGCGCCGCGGCGGTCGAGGAGGTCCCGCTGATGCTGGCGATCGACCAGAATTTCTGACGCACGCTGGCTCAGCTCCAGCTTGCGATCGATCCGGTTAGCAAGCAGGTTCAGCGTGGCGGCGATATCCCCCACCAGCTCCAGATCGGGAACATACTTGCGCTCCTCATAGGCGGGCAGCACGTCAATGTGCACCAGCGTGGCGTCGCCGCTGTTCCACATAGAAGGCTCGTACTCCACCGGGCTGTAGCCGATGCAGATAATCAGGTCCGCCAGATGCAGCAGCCGGTCGCCCGCCTGGTTGTTAAACAGGCCGACGCGCCCGGCGAAGCGGGTGAAGTGCTCCTGATTGACCGCCCCGGCGGCCTGATAGGTGCTGGTGACCGGGATACGGCTTTTCTCCAGCAGCTTGCGCAGCGCGGCGCTGTTCGCGGGCTGGCTGGCCATCAGGCCGAGTAAGATGACCGGGTTTTTGGCCTTTTCGATAAGCTTCGCCACGTCGTTAATGGCGGATTCCGGTGCCGGGCCCATCAGCGCCGGACCGCTGGCGGGCAGGATCGCCCCCGTGGTGGGCTGGTCGACAATATCCTGCGGCAGGCTGACAAACGCCCCGCCCGGCCTGCCGTGCTCGGCGGCGCGAAACGCGTTGGACACCACCTCGGCAATCGCGTCCGGGGAGTTTACTTCTACGGCGTATTTCGTCACCGGGCTGAACATTGCGACGGTGTCCATGCTCTGATGCACCAGCTTGGCTTTATCTGCCCGCTTCACCGCCCCGCCCAGCGCTACCACCGGGTCGCCTTCGCTGTTGGCGGTGGCAATACCGGTGATCAGGTTTGAACAGCCCGGTCCGGAGGTGACCAGCGCCACCCCGGCTTTGCCGGTCAACCGCCCCACTGCCGCCGCCATAAACGCCGCGTTGGCCTCGTGGCGTACGGGAATGATCTCGATGGAGGAGTCCAGAAGGGAGTCAAAAACCTTGTCGATTTTCGCCCCCGGTATCCCGAACACCTGCTTCACGCCCTGCGCTTCCAGCTGGCCGACAACCATATCGGCGCCGTGCGCCCACTGACGTGACTGTTTATCACTGTTCACGGTAGTTCTCCTGTTAGTTTTCGACGGCGCGGATAGCCGCATCAAGGTTGCTGGGGTGCAGGTTGGCCTGTAAAAACGCGCTGTCGGCAGGCAGGTCAATCATCAGCTTGTGGATTTCACCGAAGGTGAGGACGCCGCTTTCCAGCTGGTAATCGAGCAGATGGCCGCCGCCCTGTCGGTCGTCGGTGATGAAGTGTTCGTGATAGCCCGCCACGTTTATCCCCTGCATATGCTGCGGGGTACGGAACCCCACCAGCACGCCCTCGCGCTGGTTAAAGCGGAACACCGGCTGGTCGTCCAGCACGTCGGTCATCGCCCGGTACGGCGGCGTCTGGCGCGGAACGGTGCGGGTGTGGGCATGGCGGAAGTTGCCGTCGATGCGCAGCGCGCAGAACAGGTTATCGGAGGGGATCTGCTGGTCGATCACGTCGTGGATCTGCTGACGGCTGACCGGCCCGTCAAAGGTTTTGCGGTACTGGGGCTGGAACCAGGTCATCACCGCGAACGGCGTTTTTTGCTCCGGCTTCGCGGCGCGGGCGCTGCCGTCGGCGCGCAGCTGGTACACCTGGCTGCTGAAGGCAATCATTTCGCCGTCCAGCTCGTTAAAGGTGCCGAGGCCAAAATCACCGTGTGCCAGCAGGTCGGCGATGGTGGTCTCCCCTTCGTACACGCCGCTTAGCAGGGCGCTCATTAGCGATGTCTGATAGATCGCGCTGTCAGGATGTTGAGCCGAGAACCCGCGCAGGGTCTCGCATAAACTCGCCTCACAGTCGCATGCAGATGAATGCATCATCATGCTCGTCCTCTTCAACTTTATTTATAAAGGTTAAATAAATGTTGACCCGATTCAGCAGAGAGTTCCAATATAGAATCCATGCTGGTTTGAGACGTTTTTGATATGGAACTTCGTTATCTGCGCTATTTTGTCGCGGTAGCACGCGAGCGACACTTCACCAGGGCGGCCAACGCGCTGGGTATTTCACAACCTCCTCTGAGCCAGCAGATCAAACGGCTTGAGGAGGAAGTGGGCACGCCGCTGTTCAGGCGCCTGACGCGGGGCGTGGAGCTGACCGAGGCGGGAGAAGCCTTCTATGAGGACGCCTGTAAGATCCTGGCGCTGAGCGACGCCGCGCTGGAAAAGGCCCGGGGCATCGCGCGCGGGTTGAACGGCAGCCTGTCGATTGGCATTACCAGTTCGGATGCCTTTCATCCCAAGATCTTCGCCCTGATCCGCCAGTTTCAGGTGCAGAACATGGCGGTGCAGGTTCATCAGGTGGAAGCCAACATGTCCTCGCTGACCACGATGCTGGCGGAGGGTGAGCTGGATATCGCCTTTGTGCGCCTGCCGTGCGAAAGCAGCAAGGTGTTCGAATTAAAAATCCTCGACCGGGAGCCAATGGTGGTGGCGCTGCATCGCGATCATCCCCTGGCGACATGCGGCGATCTGGCGCTGGAGGAACTTCGGGATACGCCGGTGGTGCTGTTCCCGCAGGAGGTCGCGCCGGGGCTGTACGACCGCGTTTACGGCAGCTGCGAGCGGGCCGGAATCGATATGCAGCACATGCTGCAATCTTCACAACTTTCTTCTTCCCTGAGCATGGTCTCCGCCGGCGGCGGGTTCGCGCTGGTGCCGAAATCCATGGCCGCTATTTCGCCGCCGAATGTCACCTATCATGCGC
This sequence comes from Enterobacter cloacae complex sp. P24RS, assembly GCF_014982165.1. Lineage (NCBI taxonomy): Bacteria > Pseudomonadati > Pseudomonadota > Gammaproteobacteria > Enterobacterales > Enterobacteriaceae > Enterobacter > Enterobacter cloacae complex sp. P24RS. Next base: position 2,609 of record NZ_JADCKU010000007.1, on the reverse strand, counting down.
TGCGCTCACCGGAGCTTTATACCGATATCGCGCTCTGCTGGCGGCGGTTTGAACGCTCGCGGACGGTGAAGCGGTTTCTGGCGATGATGAGCGAGGGGTAGCTACGGTGCGGCTGTGCCCGGCGGCGCTGCGCTTGCGCGGGCCTACGGTTCGTGTCGCGGGTTGGGGCTTTGGGTTTTGTAGGCCGGGTAAGGCGTAGCCGCCACCCGGCAATGCCTTTCTGGAAGCCGCCTCGCAAACCTGCAAGCAACCTTATGTAATTCATGGTTATCCCTTTTCATCCCTTCTCCGCGGTCGTAAAGTGCCTGCGTTGCGGCACATCCGCAACCGGGCGTAGGAACCCGTTAGCATGACATAACATGTTTGGACCAAGAGGATGCTAAATGGCGACTACCCCTGAATTTTCCTACGCGCTTTCTGAGGAAAGTGCTGTTCATCAGCTCATCAACCACCCAATTTCCGACTCTGCGGATCTCTTCGAACTGGCCGATGCCTGCGCCGCTTACGTAAGCGTACTGGTGGAAACTGACGACGCAGTGACATTTGCCACGCTATGCGAGCGACTGCTGGCTACGCTGAAGCGGCTGCGCGAATGCTGTGACTCGGCACTTCCGCCGTATCTGGTTGAACGGCTCATTGCGGGGGAAAAGATCGCCTCCTGCGTGCCGGAATGTTGGCAAGAAACGGCGCTACAGGTGGATTATGCCGTGGCGTTAACGCTGGCGGTGATGGGCGGGACGTTGCCTGCGAGCGTGGCGAAAGAACTCACCGGGCTGTTGCATGATATGGTCTGGCTGCTGGCGGAGTTTGTGAAAGAGCCTTATATAACGGCGCACTGAGGCGGGTGATGGGAGAACGTAATACTACTGGGTAATATGTAAACTCCCGGGCGGGCAGGTTTATCCCACGGAGAGCCTGTCAATTCTTAGTCCCATCACTGCTATAAAGGTTACGGTGGGGAGTAGTCAAAAATATACGAGACGGAAATCAGCTCACACGATAAAAATCTAGCTTTACACCATCAGATGTACGGCTTGCAGAACAGATAAAAATTGATGTCCTCAGCCATTCAAGTTCAGGCGAATCGACCTCAAAAACAGGCACCGTTTTAAAATAAATGTCAGAGGGTAAAATGTGATTGAAAAAACTCATGTCCTCGGTAAAAAGCAAATGTGTAAACTCTGCTGGCACTTTGCGTATACCGTTATTTTCAATATAAATTGTCCCTTCTGAGACCTTTAAAGCATACCTTGCAGAAAGTCGGCAGACTCCATTAGGCTCTATGATCTGACTATCAACACCACCAGGCAGAACCTCACCCGTTAGTCCCCCGGAAACTTTTCCACTCAAAATAGGTATTAACTGACGCTTTCCTGTCACAGGAGAGTTAGAAACAACGATCGGCCGATCGACAACAATATCAACACTGAAAGAAAATTCGAGTTTTGGCTCCATGAGATCCTCCTGAGACTTCACTCTATAGCAATAGCCACACACAAAATAGCGCAAAATGTGAATTGATTTCATCACATATTTAAATCATTAAGGTTGTTGAAAAAACAACTACAGTCACAACACCCCACAGGGAAACCGTGTTAAACCTTTTTCAAAAATCCAGGGCGGACAAGGTTATTACGATCCGGCCTATGCTTTAAAGCGCAGTTATGCTCAGAAAATCTTAAGACCGTCTGGGTTCAGGTCAGCAACATGGCGAAAAGCATGCGAGAATTCCGCTTATCTGAAGCAGCAGCGTGCAGCGCATAATGACGGGTGAAATGGCGAAAAATGCACTGTTACCCTTGTTAAATTGGGCAACCACCCTGTTCTCACCTATACAGAACTAAGCTCCCCCAATTATTTTGATGTTAGTAAAAGAAACTTTGTTGAATGCAATGAACTGTTTTGTGTAAAGCAGCGCACGGATAACCTTTTACAAAGGGCGGGTATACAACGGGAGCCCATACGTAATTCAAAGCGATTAACTAATCACTTATTCACCCTACGCGCGCGCATTCAATCATCATTCAATTAAAGATGATTATTAAAATATTATTAATACCCTGGCGTAATGATATCAGTCCGTGAAATGTTTACACTGTTGACTATATAGTTGCCTACGCCAGACAGCTGTGGCACAGGTATGGTCATTTTTCCTTTATATATGTTCAGTCCTGGATGTTGATCCAGGAGATTTTTAGAGGGTTACCGATATGGGGAAATAATGACCTCGCTCACATGCAGGTAACCTGCTGATTTGAATAGATTATTCTCCTAACCATGTTGCAAGATATTGTTCGGGGTTACCATTTGTTAATTTAGATTCATTTATGTTGCCAGAGTTTTAAGCGGATTTAACGCGCTGTTTTGACTATTCCTAAATCCACCTGGTTAGGATATGGCTTAACGCCTTTAATTGATAATCACAAGTCATTGAAAATTAAGATAATTTTTGGTTGTTTTTTATATAAATCCATAAAGAAACTTTAATTAGATAAATGTTCTGACGTTTAAATATTGTTAAAAAACAGAGAATGAAAGCAACATTTTATTATCATATAGATTTTTATCACTCAGGATTCAACATTCAAAGTTATAAATGTGTTGAATAT